>JASFPB010000015.1:0-15874 GCA_050116235.1 Chromatiales bacterium
AACGGCAGAAGTCCCCCTTCGAAACCGCGGGCTATCCGCAGACGCTCGGAAGACTGCCGGTTTTGTTATATTGAATGTTTATACCAGATGACAGGAACGCCTGATTTCCATGACGAAAGGTGCCGTCGCCGCAGGGCATCCGAAAACTGCAGAGGCTGCGAAACTCATCCTTGAGGCTGGCGGCAATGCATTTGATGCTGCGCTGGCAGCGCTTTGTGCAGCTTGCGTCGTCGAGCCCGTGCTCACCTCGCTTGCAGGCGGGGGTTTTCTGCTTGCACGGCATGCGGACGGGAAAGCGCAGCTGTTCGACTTTTTTGTACAGACACCGCTCCACAAGCGGCAGGTTGACCAGATCGGCTTCCACCCCATCGTGGCCGACTTCGGAACCGCACAGCAGGAATTCCACATCGGCATGGGCTCTGTCGCGACACCCGGGACGGTTCACGGTCTTTTCGAGGTGCATCGCCAACTCGGGACTCTCCCCATGCGAAGACTCATGGAACCTGCCATTGGATATGCCCGCGACGGCATCATGACCAATGCCTTGCAGGCCTATATCTTCAGCATCGTGGCGCCGATCTATATCGCAACCGGAGAATCGCGAAAGGTCTATGGACGCGGTCAGAGACGCGACCGTCTCTGCAAGGAAGGCGAAGTGCTGATCCAGCCCGAGCTGGCAGATACGCTGGAGATACTCGCGATCGAGGGCGACCGCCTTTTCTACGAAGGAGAAATTGCGAAGACGCTGGTCGAACTCAACCGTCTCGATGGCGGCCATCTGACCGGGGAAGACATGCATAGCTTTAGAACGGAAGTCCGACAACCTCTCTTGCACACATATCGCGGCACAAAAATCTATTCCAATCCCCCTCCCTCCTCCGGTGGCATGCTCATCCGATTCGCACAACAGTTGCTTGCAACCCTCGAGACGGATGAACCGGTTTTCGGCAGCAAGGATCACCTGCTTGCGCTTGCCCTTGTCATGGAACAGACGAATCTTGCACGTCGCCGGCATCGCGTTCATGAAGAAGCATGGGATGAGCGGCTACTGCAGCAGTACCTGGCGGTGATCCGCGACCATCCCGTGACCGCACGCGGAACGACTCACATCAGCGTCATCGATGGAGAGGGCAACGCTGCCTCGCTGACACTCTCGAATGGCGAAGGATGCGGTCACCTGCTACCGGGAACCGGCATCATGCTCAACAACATGCTCGGCGAGGAAGATCTCAACCCGGGCGGGTTTCATCACTGGCAGGAAAACGTGCGCGTCTCATCGATGATGGCGCCCAGCCTCGCTCTCGACAACAATCGCCTGATCGCGATCGGGTCTGGCGGCTCGAACAGGTTGCGAACCGCCATCCTGCAGACCCTCTGCAACATGATCGATTTCGACATGTCCGTCGAGACAGCTGTTGCTGCGCCGCGGATTCATTACGAGCGTGACCGCATCAGCATCGAACCCGGGTTTCCCGCTGAATCGGTGGACGCCCTGATCGCTGCTTTCCCTGAGCATCACCTCTGGAATGAGAAAAATCTCTTCTTCGGCGGGGCCCACACGGTACTCTTTAACGGAACCGGTTTCGAAGGTGCCGGCGACCCTCGTCGCGGGGGTGTCTTCCTGCGCGCAGGTTGAAGGGACGAACTGCTCACAGTGAAACGGGTCTGGACCAAACTCTAGAGACAGGCCATTTCACTGGAACAGAATTTGGCAATTTGCGCCAATAGTAGAGGCTGACTAAGATAACTGGCATGCTTCGATATCCCTGATGACATCCGGATGAGCAATACCTTACTGGCCTCGGCTTCACGAATCCTTTGGCGCACCATCAGGAGCCACGGGATCGACCCCGACGAGCTGTTCAGGGAGGCGGGTCTCGATCCTGCCAGAATCAACGAACCGGCTGCCCGTTTCCCGGTCGAAATGGCGCGCAAGGCCTGGGCACTCGCGTCAAGCAGGATCGATGATCCCTGTTTCGGTATCCGTGTCGGCGAGCATTGGCTTTCCACAGACCTCCACGCGCTTGGTTATGCCTTTCTCTCGAGCACCACGCTGATGACGGCAATCAACCGCGTCGTGCGCTACAACGAGATCGTCGATGAAGTCATCAGTTTCGACTCTGCCATCGAGGGAGATTGCCTCGTGGTGAGTTACCGAATCGCGCGGGACGATTTACCCGATATTGCGCCCCACGAGGACGCGCGCTGGAGCACCCTGTTATCAATGTGTCGCATTGCCAAAGACAGGGACTTCTGCCCTTGCGCCGTGCATCTCATGCATGAAGAACTGCCATGCATCACGAGCTACGAAGACTTTTTTGGCTGCAAACCACTCTTCAACCAGTCGAGATCGGCCCTCTTTTTCGATCTGGAAACAGCCAGCGAGACACTGCCGGCCGTCAACAGGGAGCTCGCCCAGATCAACGAGCATGCCCTCATCGACTATCTCGAGCAGCTGCAGGAGGACAACTTCACCAGGAAAGTCGAGAAGGCGATCGCCGAACTCCTGCCCAGTGGCGACATCTCCGATGACAAGGTAGCTGAAGTGCTTTTCATGAGCACGAGAACCCTGCAGCGGCGACTCTCGGAAGAAACACGCACGTACAAACAAATTCTCGAGTCCGTTCGACACACGCTGGCGCAGCAGTACATCCGGGACGAAAAACTCTCACTCAACGAGATCAGCTACCTGCTGGGTTTCAGCGAACAGTCCTCCTTTAGCAGGGCTTACAAGCGCTGGACCGGCAAGTCTCCGACCGAGGCGCGCAATTAGGAAATCTTCGCGCCCAACCAGAACAGTAACAAAATACGTTGTTGTACCGCGCACTCCCGGGAAAGGGTAGAGAAGCAGATCCGGCATATTCTGCGAGAGAGCATCCGGTATCCATTACTGCTTGAGGATTGATGCAGACGTCGAATCAACTGATCCCCAGCGTCCGATACCAGCGTGCGATCTTGTTCACCGCAATCACGTAGGCAGCCGTTCGCATATCATCGACATCCTGATCTTCGCTCATCACTTCCCGGATCTGGCGGTAGGCCTCGCGCATGGTGTCATCGAGACCGGAACGTACAAGATCGATCTCCCGCGCCCCCCGGAAGAGTTCATCGCGCATCCAGTCGGGCAGCGTCTGGCCTGTTGTAGACTCCAGAGCCGTGACATAGTGGCGTGCCTGCGATTCCTGGTGACGACGCTGCATGCGGCCGTAGCGCATGTGAGAGAGGTTCTTTGTCCACTCGAAGTAAGAGACAACGACACCGCCCGCATTGATATAAAGATCAGGGAGAATCATGGCTCCCTGTTTCTTGAGAATAGTCTCTGCATCGAATGTGACAGGGCCATTCGCTCCCTCGACGATGAGACGTGCCCGAATACGCTCGGCATTCTCGGTCGTGATCTGGTTTTCCATGGCGGCCAGTATCAGGATGTCGCACTCCAGCTCCAGTACCTGCGTACTGTTCTCGACAAAAGTCGCATCGGGGTAGCCGCGCACACCACCGGATGCTTGCATATGCCGGTGGACCTTTTCGACATCGATTCCCTCGGTATTGACGAGCGCGCCATCGCGCTCGACGATGGCGATCAGTGTCGCCTTGTCATCCCCGGTCAGGAACTTTGCGGCATGGTATCCGACATTGCCAAACCCCTGGATAACAAAGCTTTGTCGGGATAACCCGCCTTCCCCGAGCCCGGCCTTCCTGACATCGTCTGAATGACGAAAAAACTCCTGGAGTGCGTACTGGACGCCGCGTCCCGTGGCCTCGGTACGTCCCTCGATACCGCCATGGTCAACCGGCTTGCCAGTCACACAGGCCTGCGCATTGATGTCCTCGGGAAAGAGATGCCGATAGGCATCGGCCATCCACGACATCTCGCGTGGACCGGCACCCATGTCCGGTGCAGGAACATTCGTGGCCGGATGCATGAAACCCTTTGCTGCGAGGTGTCTTGTGAAATGAGAAACAATCTTGCGCAGATCGTCTTCCTCATATTTCGCAGGCTCTATCACCAGTCCGCCCTTGGCACCACCAAATGGCACATCTGCCAGTGCGCACTTGTAGGTCATGAGGGCTGCAAGCGCTTCGACCTCATCCTGGTTGACGAATGTCGCAAAGCGGATGCCGCCCTTGCTTGGCAACATGTGTTCACTATGGATGGCTCGCCAGCCAGTAAAGATTTCGACCTCGCCGTGAATCTTTACCGGAAAGCGGATTTGCAGCACCGACTGGCATGCCTTGATGGTCTCAGCAAGGGCCGGATCGATATTCAGTACAGCCATCGCCTTGTCGACGAGCCGGTCGACATTCTCGGAAAAACTGTGGCCGTTAGAGCTCGGCACTTCGATTGCATTCACGGTATGCCCCATTCAGATTCCGTAACTCTCGCCCTCTTCGGGCATGACTGCTTCCCAGTGTAGATCATCTGCCAGCCGCTTCTGCAACTCCAGCATGCTCTCCGGCTCGCCATGCACGAGAAACAGGCGCGGGCGCGGCTTGTGGAAATGCTTCACCCAGGAAAGGAGCTGATCCTGCCCCGCATGCGCCGAAAAGCCACCGAGAGTATGAATCCTCGCATTCACAGCAATCTCCTGTCCGAGTATGCGCACATGTCTTGCGCCATCGACCAGCTTGCGACCGAGCGTGCCGAATGCCTGATAGCCAACAATGAGAACATGCGTCTTGCGTTTCCAGAGATTGTGCTTGAGATGATGCCGGATACGTCCCCCGGTACACATTCCGCTACCTGCAATGATGATGGCGCCGGACTCGATACGATTGAGCGCCATCGACTCCTCGGTTTCACGGGTAAAACGCAGTACAGGCAGCCACTGCTCCCATGTATGCGTCATCTTCTTGCGAAACCTCGGATTGTCTTCGTTGAACAGATGGAGGTTCTTCTCGTATACCTCGCTCACGCTCGTTCCCATCGGGCTGTCGAGAAACACCTGGTTCTGCTTGAGCCGGCCTTCCTGGAACATCTCTCCAAGGTGATAGAGGATGTCCTGCGTACGGCCAACCGCGAAAGCTGGAATCAGCACATTACCGCCATCGTCGATCGCCTGGTCGAGTGCTTCCCTGAATTCGCGCATGGTCTCTTCGTGCGAACGGTGGTTGCGATCTCCATAGGTCGATTCCATGAGCAGGATATCGGCTTTTTCGATCACTTCCGGATCCTCCAGAAGCGGCGAATGACTATTGCCGAGATCGCCTGAAAAAACCAGCTTTCTGCCATCGAACCAGAGCTCGACGATGCCGGAACCCAGGATATGGCCGGCATCCGTGTATCGCAACTCCACTCCCGGCAGTATCGTGCGCTTCTCCCCGTAATGCAGCCCCTCGCAGAGTGCCAGTTCGCGCTCGACATCCTGCATGGTATAGAGAGGTTCGAGCGGGGGTTTACCTGCACGCTGACGGCGCTTGTTCATCCACTCCACGTCACGCATGAGCAGGAAGGCCGAATCCCTGTGCATGATCGGCAACAGCTGACGAGTCGTAGCTGTCATGTAGATCGGGCCACGGTACCCCTTGCGTACGAGAAGCGGTGTCATCCCGGTATGGTCGAGATGTGCATGGGAGAGGATCACGGCATCGATCGAATGCGGATCAAATGGCGGGAACGACCCATCTGAGCCAACCTCGTGCTCTTGCTCGTCCTCCCCCTGGCGCATGCCGCATTCAAGCAGAAGACGGTGCTCTTCTGT
Organism: Chromatiales bacterium; assembly: GCA_050116235.1. Taxonomy (GTDB): domain Bacteria; phylum Pseudomonadota; class Gammaproteobacteria; order Chromatiales; family Chromatiaceae; genus Sva-25. The sequence goes on from JASFPB010000015.1 coordinate 5,703, forward strand.
CTCGATCAGGTAGCAGGAGCCGGTAACCTGCCTCGCCGCACCGAAAAAGGTAATTTTCGCCATCGGTCATTATGTCCCGCATTCAACACAAAAAACTGCTTCTCGCATCTACTCTCATTTTAGGATGCATTTCATACTGGCAACATGCTTTGCATCAAATGGGCAGACAGAAACACGAGTGCAGAATCGAGTGAGTCCTGAGCCGCTTTGCTGAGACCCTCGCCGAGTTCAAAGCGTTCACCATGGATCGTCAACAGGCAGGATTCAGGAGGTGGCCGGCCATAGAAGTCTTCGTACACGGCCAGGACCGCTGCCGGATTGAGCGCATGGCTCGAGAAGCTTTCATCGCGTGCTGCATGCAACAGTTCGAATCGAAAAGACCGCTCGAGATTGACGGCCGCATCGACAAAGATGACCTGTTTATAGCCATGGATATCCATGGCATGTTCGACCTGCAGCTGGAAGTCGGTCAGGGTATCAAAACAATCCAGATCACTGTCCTTGCTGCGCATCGCTTCCAGGCGCTCGAGAAGGATCGGACCTATGGCATCATCACCCCGCGACGGATTACCGTAGCCGATAACCAGCACCGGGTTTTGCGGCATCAGTCGACCTGGCAGATTGCGCCATCCATGTGGCGGTAGAGCTTCTCACGAACAGAGCCGTCCGGTGCCACGAGCTGTATCTCGAGCGGCATCTTGCCGAGTGCATGAGTCGCGCATGAGAGGCATGGATCATAGGCGCGGATCGCCACTTCGATACTGTTGAGCATTGCCTCGGTCAACTCGCGTCCGTCAAACAGGTCGTTGGCAACTCGCCGGATGGATTCGTTCATCGCGGTATTGTTATTGGTCGTCGAGACAATGAGGTTGGCACGTGTCACAATGCCGTTGTCGTCAATCTCGTAATGGTGGAACAGGGTTCCGCGTGGTGCCTCGATGACCCCGATTCCCCTGGCCTGCATCTCGCCACTCACGACGAGGTCATTACCGAGCAGCTCCGGATCATTGAGAAGTGTCCTGATTCCCTCGGCGCAGAACAGCAATTCGATCATGCGCGCCCAGTGATAGGCCAGCGTCGATTGCATCAAGCCGCCACCAGCAAAGGCACGAAAGTCAGCACGTGCTGCCTCGGCAAGAGGCGTCTCGATGAAATCGCAGTTATTGATACGTGCCAGCGGGCCGACACGATAGGCGCCCTGCTCCTTGCCAAGCGCCGTCATGTAGGGAAACTTCATGTAACTCCACGACTTGACCTGTTCATGAATGTGTTGCTCGTAATCACGGTAATCGACATGATCGAAAACCATGGAGCCGTCAGGTTTTGTCGCACGCAGTCCGCCATGGTAGAGATCGAGTGCCCCGTCATCTCGTATCAGGCTAAGCATGTTGGTATCAATGAGCGCAAAATCACTGCTGTGCTCGATATCCTCGACGAAAAGACGCTTGGCAAGCCCGACTGCGGCTACTGACCAGTCGATGATCTGGTCAATCTCCTTCAGCAGGTAACTGCGTTCCTCGCGACTGATGTGCTTGTTGACGCCGCCGGGTATTGCCGCAGTGCCATGCACGCGTTTGCCAGCCGTAATGCGGATGACCTCCTGGCCATACTTGCGCAGCAGCACCCCCTGCTTTGCGATATCGGGGTAATCCGCCAGTACACCGACAATGTTTCGATGACTGATCTCGTCGTCATATCCAAACAACAGGTCGGGAGATGACAGGTGGAAAAAGTGCAGCGCATGGGACTGGAGCATCTGGCCGCGATGCATGAGTCGGCGGATCTTCTCGGCGGTCGGCGTCAGCTGGTCGACACCGACGAGCTGATCTGTCGCCTTGGCTGCAGCAAGGTGATGGCTGACAGGGCAGATACCGCAGAGGCGCTGAACGACAACAGGCAGCTCCCAGTAGGGACGTCCCTGGATAAATTTTTCGAAGCCGCGAAACTCCACAATGTGGAGCCGCGCCTGGTGTACCCTGTTGTCATCGTCCATCAGCAGGGTCACCTTGCCATGTCCCTCGACACGTGTCACAGGATCAATCGACACACGACGCAGTGTTTCGGGATTTTTTGCGGTTTCGAGTGAATCTGTCATAGCTCTACTTCAGTCGTAGTGGACCTGGGAATAAGTGAATTCAACGGCCTGGCCAGAGAGGAGTTCCTCGAGAAATGTCCAGATTGTCTCTGCAGGAGGCGGACAGCCCGGCAGGAAATAGTCGACTTTCACGACCTCGTGTATCGGATGCACCTTGTTGAGCAGCAGCGGGATCTCGATGTCATTCGGTATCTGCGGATCCTCGACGCCGATACCGTCGATGTAGGATTCAGTGAGGCACTCCTCGAGACTGTACTGGTTTCGCATCGCGGGTATGCCGCCGCTGATGGCGCAGGCTCCCATGGAGACGAGAATGCGTGCATGCTTCCGGAACTCTTTCAGGACCTCGACATTCTCCGCATTACAGACCCCTCCCTCGACGATTGCAAGATCGCACTCGCCAACCTGCTTGATATCGGTCAGCGGGGTCCGGTCGAATTCGACAAGCTCGACAAGATCGATGAGCTTTTCATCGATATCGAGGAGCGACATGTGGCAACCGAAACAGCCGGCGAGTGACGTGGTCGCAACCTTGATCTTCTCTGCCATCTCATTCGCCCTCGTGGTCTGCAACATCGCCAACCATGCTGATCGGCTTGCGGTCATAGAGGCGTTTGCCGATGGGAACTTCGTAGCCTTTGTGTTTTGGCAGGATGGCGCCTACGGGGCAGACATGTGCGGCCTTGTCATCCTTGTCGAAACCGGTATCGCCGAGCTTTCCGGAATCAGCATTGATCACCAGATGCGCGCCGATGCCCCGGCCGCCAATTCCGAATATATTCTTGCCATCCCTGTCGCGGCTCGCACGGACACAGAGCTCACAGAGGATGCAGCGATTGAAATCGATGATGAAATCCGGATGTGATGCATCTACCTGGCGTTGCGGGTAGAGATGGGTGAACTCAGGAGCAACCATGTCGCAATAATAGGCAACGGCCTGAAGCTGGCAGGCTCCGCTCTTTTCGCATGCGGGACAGACATGGTTACCCTCCACGAAGAGCATCTGCAGCAGTGTGCGGCGCTCGGCACGAATTTCATCTGTGTCGTTCTCGACCTCGAGACCCTCGGAGGCCGGCATCGTACAGGCTGCCACATGGCGGCCGTTGGCCTTGACATTACAGACACGACAGCTGCCGTGTGGACGAAACTCCGGATTGTGGCAGAGGTGCGGGATATAGATACCCTCGGCCATGGCTGCATCCATGATGGTCTGACCTTCCCTGAACTGCACGCGTTTACCATCAATGGTGAAGTGACCAATCATACGCCACCCCCCTGCAAGTGTGCAGCGGGATCATCCCGTCCTGTGATCTCTCTTGCTTCCTCGAGCGCGGCATCAAGGTCGAATGCGGGCTCGAAGCTCGTCTGTCTGAGTCGTTCATGGAGCATGGTTGGAAAGTGTTCAATGAGATGCACGGCAGGATTCGATGCGGTTGTCCCCAGGCCGCAGTGACTTGTGTTGCGCATGACTGAAGCCATGCGCTGGATCGTATCCAGGTCGAGGGTCGTGCCATGGCCATTGGCGATTTTCTCAAGTCGCTTGTTGACCAGGGTCGTACCGACCCGGCACGGTGTGCAGAATCCGCAACTCTCATGCACGAAAAAATCCATGAAGTTGCGGGCAACTTCAACAAGGTCACGGCTGTTGTCGAACACCATGAAAGAGCCTCCTGTAGCGACGTCTTCATGGGCGATTTTCCTGTCAAACTCCTGCGGGGCCAGCATGATGCCTGCAGGTCCCGCAACCTGTACCGCCTGTGTATCACTGGCGTGGCACAGGTCAAGAATCCCGGCGATTGTCATTCCGAACGGAATCTCGTAGATGCCGGGTTTGTCGCAGTCTCCCGAGATACTCAGCAGCTTTGTTCCGGGGGAAGCTTCTGTTCCACGTGAGCGCAGCCATTCCGGTCCATTCTCCGCGATGCCGGCCGCAGCGATAAAGGTTTCGACGTTGTTCACAACAGTCGGGCAACCAAGGTATCCATGGGTAACGGGAAAAGGCGGACGAATCCGCGGCACACCGCGCTTTCCCTCGAGCGACTCGATCAATGCCGACTCCTCACCGCAGATGTAGGCACCTGCACCGAGATGGATCTGGATATCGAAATCGAAACCGGTCTGCCCGAGAATCGACTTTCCCAGGAGTTTGGCATCACGGCGCTTCTGCAGTTCTGCCTCCAGTGGCTCCAGCAGGTAGCGGTATTCGCCGCGCAGATAAAGAAAACCGGTCTGCGCACCGATGACGGCTGCGCAGAGTGCCATGCCCTCGAAAAGACGGTCAGCATAGGCCTGCAACAGCAGGCGATCCTTGAAAGTGCCCGGTTCTCCCTCGTCAGCATTACAGACTACGACTTTCTCATCGCCCCCGGCCTCTGCGCAGAAGCGCCATTTCATGCCAGTGCTGAAGCCGGCACCGCCGCGTCCGCGCAGGCCCGATGATTCGAGTTGTTCGAGGATTGTTGCCTTGCCGATACTCTGCACAGCCTGCATGGATGCGCCGGGGTGATACCAGTCGCCAAGCAGGATATCACCAGTGACGAGGTTTTCCCGGACCTCGAAATATTCTGGCGGCCACTCATCGACCGGAACATTGCGCGCCACGAGATCCGCAATGGCATCAATACGCTCCTGCGTCAGCTTCGTCAGGGTCATTCCATTCACCAGAGCTGCAGGTCCCTGATCTCCCATACCGGTACAGGAGGTGTAGTCGACAGTGCCCCCCCTGGCAGGTTCGGGCTTGCCTGCTTCGAGACCAAGTTTCTGCATCAGCCGATCCGCACATTCCCGGCTGCCAAGCATTCGATCGATGATGTTGTCACTGAAGCGGAAGTCATATGAGCCGAGCGGCTCATGCGAGAGAAAGCTGTAGAAGGAGACAACCCCGTCGATAACGGCCTGCGAAGTCCCGAGACTTTCCGACAGGCGTTCAACCGCTGCGCCCGGCACATGCCCGAGAGTTTGCTGGATATGGATCAGTATCTGAAGGAGGCTGGACGCACTCTCCCCCCATTGGGAAAGTCCGGCCTCGACCGCGTGCGCAAGGCGTGGGTCAGACATCTCTGAGTTGCCCGGTCTGTGATTTCAGTTCTGAATGTAGGCAGACTCCCGTCAGGTGTCAAACATTCGAAACTGCCGTGCACCCTTTTCAGGCTCGCTGCTGATCAATATCAGTTAACCCCGTATCCGTCAGCCTGCTCAGGCTGGAAAAGCAATTGCGCCTCGCGTGCTTTTCCGTTTCAATGATATTTTTGATGGATGAGCCAAATCGTGTCAGACAGCTTTATCAACTGGTTTCGCGCAACCTCGCCCTACGTGCATGCACACCGGGGCAAGACCTTTGTGCTTGCTTTCAGTGGTCAGGCTGTCGCCGACGAGAATTTCTCGACGCTGATCCATGACATCGCATTGTTGCACGGGCTTGGCATCAGACTGGTCCTGGTACATGGTTCGCGTCCGCAGATCGAGGAGAGATTGCGCTTGCGCAATGCCGAGATGGCCTATATCAACGGCCTGCGCGTCACCGATGAGACTGCTCTGACCTGTGTCAAGGAGGCCGCCGGCAGTGTCCGCGTTGAAATCGAGGCCCTCTTCTCCACGGCAGCGTCCAATTCGCCAATGGCCGGAGCGCAGATTCGCGTCATATCCGGGAACTTCGTCACCGCTCGTCCAATCGGCGTGCGCGAAGGCACCGATTATCTTTACACCGGTGAAGTGAGGCGCATCGAGACCAGGGCCATATGCAACCAGCTCGAGGCAGGCAACCTGGTCGTGATTCCACCGCTCGGCTATTCACCGACCGGTGAAGTCTTCAACCTCAGTGCAGCAGATGTCGCTGCGGCCGTCGCGGCTTCGATCAATGCGGACAAGCTCATTCTGCTGACCGAGGGAAAATCCCTGAAACGGGGCGGTAAAACGTTGAGCCACCTGACCCCGGCCCAGGTCGACACGACGCTCGCGCGCCGCTCGTCACTCTCTGCCGAGTTGCGCCTTCTGCTGACCAAGGCGGCCACAGCCTGCCGCAAGGGTGTCAAGCGTGTACACCTCGTATCGCGTGGCATCGAGGGAGCCTTGCTCAGGGAACTCTTCACACGTGATGGGGCAGGCACTCTTGTCAGCCCCGAACCCTTTGATCTCATTCGGCAGGCACGTATCGATGACGTCGGTGGAATTCTTGCACTCATCGAGCCTCTCGAGGAGAAGGGAATGCTGGTTCGCCGCTCGCGCGAATTACTCGAAACGGAAATCAATCACTTTACACTCATCGAGCGCGACGGGACTGTCATCGCCTGCGCGGCACTCTATCCCTACGAAAAGGACGCGATGGCGGAACTGGCCTGTGTCGCTGTCCATCCTGACTACCAGGGCAAGGGGTTTGGCGACACCCTGTTTCAACGGCTTGAGCAGATGGCTGTCCAACAGGGCATAGAGAAGCTTTTCGTGCTCACGACCGTATCCAGCCATTGGTTCCAGGAACGCGGGTTCAGGAAGGGCGAGGTGCAATCACTGCCGATGGCAAGACGAAGTCTCTACAACTACCGCCGCAACTCCCGGGTACTCGTCAAGCAACTTGACTGAAAGCATCGCTTGGCTAACGACCGCGCTGGCTGTCCCCCCGGGCGTCCGTGGCACAGGTATCAGCGGGCAGGAATGTATTTCTTCAGCGCATGCCTGACAACACCGTATTCCTTCACGGCATCGTTGAAGACATCTCTGACATCCTCGAGATCCTCGTTACGTCCCATGTGCTCCAGTTGCTTGGCAAGCCCGGAGAGATTGATCGCTCCGAGACTCGCACTTGCTGACTTGAGGCTGTGGGCAGCCCGGTAGAGTTTCTCCGCGTCACTGGCGGTAATCGCATCGCGCATGGTTTTGAAACGGATGGGGGCATCGCGCATGTAGGTTTCGATAATCGCCTGGAACTTTTCCTGCATCAGCTCCCTGAGTTCCTCGATCGTGCGCGTATCAAGATGCATTTTCCTGGCTGCCGGTGCTGAATCCTCACCAGATTCACGCTGCGGCACGGAAGCGGTTAGGGACCTTTTAGACCAGTCATCAATCTTGGTTGTCAGGGTTTTGATTGTGACAGGCTTGCCGAGAAAATCATTCATTCCAACACTGAAACATTTTTCCTGGTCCTGGGGCAGGGTGTTCGCCGTCATCGCAATGATCGGCACCCCTGTATAGCCATTGCGCTTTTCATGTTCCCTGATTTTGCTGGTGGCCTCGAACCCGTCCATGCCCGGCATCTGGCAATCCATGAGCACGAGGTCAGGGTTTTCACCCTTTGCAATCTTCACGGCCTCGAAACCATTGCGTGCCGACAGGGTCTCGACCTTCATCCTCTCTAACATCTTTGAAACTAGAATCTGGCCATATTCATCGTCTTCGACGACCAGTACGCGCAGAGGTTTGGTGCTGCTCTCTGGCTCGCTGCCTGTCGAAGCCGCGACCTGCTCGCCATCCCTGGAACCCGGACCGAGCCAGTTTGAAAGCTCCTTGTAGAGCGCATCCTTTTTGACAGGCTTGGCAAGATAACTGTCCATTCCTGCCTTGAGACAGATTTCCCTGTCACCTTTCATCGCATTCGCAGTCATGGCAACGATGGGGACATGGGAGCGCGTATCGGTCAACTCGATCTTGCGAATGAGGCCTGTTGCCTCGCATCCGCCAAGTTTTGGCATCTGCACATCCATTAGGATGAGATCGAAGTGTTCTTTCTGGAAGAGATCGACAGCATCGATGCCATTCTCGACCTCGGTCACTGCAAGACCCATCTGATTGAGCATGCTGGTGGTGATTTGCCTGTTGATCTCATTGTCCTCGACAACAAGCACATTGCCCGCAAGCCGGCCGATTGGCACTCTCGCCGCGGGATCAATCCGCTGCTTGCGCTGTCCGGGCTCCTCCTCCACTCGTCCCGGCCCCGCCTTCCTCTTCTTCCTGTCGCCCGGGCTGGTGGATGAAATATGGGAATACTTCCCGTGCGAACCGAAATTCCCCAATGTCTCTTCGAGCGTGTCGGAGGTAAATGGGACCATCAGGAGCTGGTCGATGCAGCGCATCGAAGCACCCTTCCTCAGCGTGTAGGAACCCTCGCTGCCAACAAGAACGATTCCGACGCCGGTGAGCAAGCGGCTCCTGTAGATCTCCTGGGCAAACTGGAGTACGTCACCTTGCTGCATGTATTCATCGATCAGCAGGACATCATAGGACCAGGTCTTGCCAACCTTGAGTGCATAGTCAAGCTTCTCCAGTGCCGCTTTGGCCCCGTCTGCGATGTCGCTGTTGATTCCGAGTTTTTTCAGCGGCATCGCCAGGCGCCTGTTGAAGGTCTCCTGGTCCCCGACGAAGAGAACCCGTAGGTCACGCAGTTCCTGCCGATGCTTCCACTCGGCGCTCTCTGGACGCCACATCTTCAGTGTCAGCCAGAAAATACTGCCTTTCCCGGGTTCGCTCTCGATGTCGATCTGGCCACCCATCATTTCCACGAGCCGTTGCGTGATCGAAAGCCCAAGCCCGGTGCCGCCGTAACGACGTGCCATGCTGCCATCTGCTTGCGTGAAGGGCATGAAAAGCTTTTCCTTCGTCGAGGGCTTGATACCGATTCCCGTATCAGAGACCTCGACTCGCAACGTGTAAGCCATGCGGCTCTCCCGTGCCAGCGAAAGGCGCAGCCCGACCCGTCCCTTCTCCGTAAATTTGATGGCATTCGACAGCAGGTTGTTGAGAACCTGCCTGTAACGCGTTGGATCTCCGACCACATCGGAGGGCACGTCATCGGTGATCTCGAGCCTGAAATCGAGCCCCTGCTGCAGCGCTTTCTGTCGCCACAAGGCAGCGACATCAGACGTATTCTGATGGATGTTGAGCGGGATACGCTCCAGCTCGAATTGTCCGCTCTCGATTTTTGAAAGGTCCAGGATATCGTTGATGATGCTCAAGAGCGATTCAGCCGACCTGCTGGCTGTTACGACCAGGTCCTGCTGTTCTGGTGAAAGGGTGCGGTTATCGAGCAGGTCCAGCGCCCCGATCACGCCGTTCATCGGAGTACGAATCTCATGGCTCATGGTAGCGAGGAAATGGTCCTTCTCCTTGCTTGCCTGCTCGGCTGTTTTTATCGCGAGTTGCATGTCGAGCAAGGCGCGGTTTTTTTCATCGACTTCAGAGCGCAGCTGTTTCAGGAGGTTATCCTTCTGGCCCTGGGATGACTGCAGGTTTTCGAGCAGCTCGAGATTACTGGAGTGAAGCCTGATGGTATTGAGGGTGCCCCTGTGTATCTGGGCGAAGGTCACCATCAGGAACAGCAGGTAGAGACCGACAACGGCGGCCATGGCCTGGTAGGCCTCACCACCCTGTATGGTGAGACTGAGAATGAGTGGGGCGAGTACGGTCACCTGAAAGAGCAACCCTGCCGTCATGAGAGGAGCAAGAACGGGAACAGATCCGGCAGCGACACCCACAAGTATCATGAGCAGGAAAGCCTGGTGCAACGGCGATTCAGGAAAGAGATAGATACCGGCGCTGCCCCAGCAAAGACCGACAGCAAGTGTGCTGGACGTCAGCAGAAACCTCCACCACTCCGTGCTGTACTCAGTCTCCCGGACCCGATTGAATAAAGGCGCCAGCGCTGCGCGAAAAACAATCAGGGCGATCATGATTGTTCCCCAGGCCGTCAGGACGTCGCTATCGACATGGGAATAGAGAATGTAGGATAGAAACATGGTACTGGCGATGACAAAGGTGAACGCCGGGATCATGTAACGATTGAAAAGAGCCAGCTGTTGACTGACGATAGAGGCATCGTCCGGCCCTGACGCTTGAACGAGCTCCAGCTGTTCCGGTTTCTCTCTGGCCTGGCTCTCGTCAGTCGCGAGAGCTTGTGCGATTTGCATATTGATGGGCGAATACCTGTCTTGCCAGCTGGAAGCAGGCTTGCACTGCCTCCCGAATATCGATATCGATCAGATCCTGTATTTGCGACCATGCTGCCGGCCCCAGGCGTGTTTGCCGGGCAACCGGCTCCACGCGGGCATGAAATTCCGGCAAATCAGGACCGGCATCCCTGTCCATACAGTGA
>JASFPB010000016.1:0-15743 GCA_050116235.1 Chromatiales bacterium
TCGATTCTAACACCGCCTTACCTTCATTTCAGTTCGGGATACCCCCCGAGCCCATAGCCATGGCAAGGAAATCTGGAGTTGCGCAGCAACAGCTGACAGAATCAGCCTGGGCGTTTCGCGGAGCGATCAGCAAATCATGACAAGCGGCGATAACAGGAGAGCAGCATCGATGCCAGCCGGGGCAGGCATGCTGGAATCCTTTCATGCAGCATTCGAGCAGGGCGATATGCAGCACGCAGGGCAGTTGCTCGAGCGTCTGCATCCCTCGGAGATCGCAGACGCGCTGGAAGCGATTCCATGGGACCAGCGTCCGGCTCTCTGGGAAGAGGTCGATACCGCACTGAAAGGGGAAGTGCTGCTTCAGTTGCGCGATGAGGCCCGCCAGCAACTCATTGAGAACACTGGCAAGAACGAACTTCTGGTCGCCCTGCAGTGGCTCGAGATGGACGAACTTGCGGACCTGGATGCCAGTCTGCCGATCTCCGTCGTCGACGCCATGGTGCGTGCCATGGATGACCAGTCGCGCGAGCGCTACGAAGCTGTGCGTGACTGGCCCGATGACACGGCGGGTGGTCTCATGGACGTGGATGCGGCCGTGGTACGCTCCGATGTCACGATGCGCTCTGTGATCCGGTATCTGCGGCAGTTGCGCGCCCGCGAAAAGCAGTTGCCGGAGCATCTCGACAGCCTGGTCGTGGTCGATCGTGATAACACCTATCTTGGCATGCTGATGCTCAGTGATCTCGTCTCTCTGGACCCCGAGACGGCGGTGAGCGACATCATGCTGACTGAAATCAGGCCCATCCCGGTGGAGACATCGTCCGAGCGGGTCATGCGCCTGTTCGAGGACCAGGACCTCCTGTCGGCGCCCGTGGTCGATGCCTCCGGAAAGCTGCTCGGGCGTATCACTGTTGACGATGTGATGGATGTCATGCGTGATGTCGCTGAACACGAGGTGATGAGTCGGGCCGGTCTTTCGCAGGGAACCGATATTTTCGCGCCGGTGTTGCCTGGCGCGATGCGCAGGGCAGTCTGGCTCGGTGTCAACCTCGTCAATGCCTTCATTGCAGCGTGGGTCATTGGGCTGTTCGAGGAGTCGATCGACAAGGTGGTTGCGCTGGCTGTTTTCATGCCGGTGGTTGCGAGCATGGGAGGTGTCGCGGGGACCCAGACGCTGACACTCGTCGCACGCGGGCTCGCCCTGGAGCAGGTTCGCAGCAACAATGCCGGCCGGCTGCTGATGCGTGAGATTGCATCCGGTCTCCTCAACGGGGTTTTCTGGGCGGTCGTCGTGGCCATCGTTGCGATACTCTGGACCGGTGACATGCGGCTCGGGCTTGTTTTCGGCGCGGCACTCGTCATCAACCTGCTGACGGGGGCGATGGCAGGCACACTCGTCCCGCTTGCGCTGCAGCGTATCGGCATCGATCCGGCTCTCGCCGGAGGGGTCGTCCTGATCGCGGCGACGGATGTCGTGGGGTTTGTCTCTTTTCTGGGACTGGCGACGCTCTTCGTCCTCTAGTTGGTACCTGAAGAGGTTCTCATCTCGAGGGACACGAAAAAATGAAAGCCTCGCCGGATGGCGAGCCAATGCAGTATTACATGGAGGCGCCCTGAGGATGACTCGGCACATCCCTGTAGCTCGCCCTTCGGGACATCGCTGCGCGATGTTCGGCAGCGCTCCTGCGCTGCTCGTCGAACCTGAAGAGGTTCTCATCTCCGGGGACGCGAAAAAAACGAAAGGCCCGCCGGATGGCGAGCCTTTCATTTTTCATGGCGCGCCCTAGAGGATTCGAACCTCTGACCTTCGCCTCCGGAGGGCGACGCTCTATCCAGCTGAGCTAAGGGCGCAGAACTCTTTTAAGTCTATCGTGTGTCAGCGTTGTTCTGAATGGCCCTGCGGGCCATCGGGCGACGCTCACGCTGCTTCGCAGCTTCCCCGGCCCGAAATCACAGATTTCGGGCGTTCGCCTCGGCACGAAGCTGTGCTTCGTTACCGCCGCGGCTCACCCGGCTGAGCTAAGGGCGCAGAACTCTTTTAAATCTATCGTGTATCAGCGTTATTCTGAATGGCCCTGCGGGCCATCGGGCGACGCTCACGCTGCTTCGCAGCTTCCCCGGCCAAAAATCACAGATTTCGGGTGTTTGCCTCTGCAGAAGTTGCTTGTCATCCCGCAGGTCAATCCAACGCGCATCGCAGGCCGGCAAGACTACTTCACTGGCCGTTTTTTGTCCATCCCGTCAGCTTCTATCGTCACCGGAAAAGGGATATACTTCGGCAAATTTTCGTTTAGAACGCATTCTGGAACCTGAACCGAGGAACTTATCGTGACTGATCAACAAGATGCAGCCTTTCTGCGTACATTCGGCCTGGTCCTGGGCTTCCTGGTCGTATTCACCATTGTGATCATTATCATCGCCAATGTCGTCACGAGTGGTTCCGGTGAACAGGCAGCCAGCAAGCTCGAACAGGATGCCATCAATGAACGCCTGGCTCCTGTCGCCAGCGTCAATGTCGGCGGGGCGTCGGCAACTGGCGCAGATGCAGCTGCCCCGGCAGCGGTGAAATCCGGCAAGGACATTGTCGCTGCAGCCTGTAATGCCTGCCATGGTACGGGTGCTGCAGGTGCTCCGAAGATCGGCGACACGGCAGACTGGCAGGCACGTTTCGAGCAGGGTATGGACACGCTTGCCGACCACGCAATCAACGGTTACACGGGTTCCAAGGGCATGATGCCTGCAAAAGGCGGAAATATGTCGCTGAGCGATGACGAGGTGAAGGCAGCCATCGTCTCCATGCTGCAGGATTCCGGTATCGACGTCGGTGATGCCGCTGCTGCACCGGCACCTGCTGCCGAAGCTCCAGCCGCGGCTGCCACGGATGCTCCTGTCGAGGAAGCGCCGGCTGCAGGGGCGCTAGCTGACCTCGACCTCGCCAAGGGCGAGGAAGTCTACACCAAGTCCTGCTCAACCTGTCATGGCATGGGCATCGCCGGTGCCCCCAAGATTGGTGATGTGGCTGCATGGGAAGCGCGCATCGCGCAAGGCGACGAGACACTCGTCGATCATGCTATCAACGGTTACCAGGGCTCGGCTGGCTACATGCCGGCCAAGGGCGGTTTCGCTTTCCTCAGTGATGAGGATGTCGCAGCGGCGGTTGCCTACATGGTTGCGGAGAGCAGGTAACCTGAATCTGCGAGTAGCCTGTCCCCAAGAACGAACCCGCTCTCACGAGCGGGTTTTTTTATGCCATATGCGCCCGGGTTCGCAGTACCGGGGTAATTGTTTTACTCTAGTCACTGAAAAAATATTCATGGAGAAGTATCAATGCATCTCGGAATCATCGGCCTCGGCCGGATGGGCGCAAACATGGCCCGGCGCCTCCGTCGCGGGGGCATCGAAGTCACCGCCTTCAACAGGACACAATCCGTTACCGACGAACTCGCTGCAGAGACTGGCCTTGCCGCAGCTTCATCGATCGAGGAACTGATCGAGGCCTTGCCATCGCCGAAGGTTGTCTGGCTCATGCTGCCATCCGGCGTGATTACCGAGGGACATGTCGAGAAGGTGTCGATGTTGCTCGAGGCAGGTGATCTTCTTATTGACGGCGCCAACTCCTGGTACAAGGACTCGATACGTCGCGCGGAGATGGTGGCGTCGCGTGGCATCGGATATATCGATGCGGGCGTCTCAGGCGGTGTCTGGGGACTCGAGAACGGTTATGCGCTCATGGTCGGTGGCGAGAAATCTTCCGTGGAGGTCATCGAGCCCGCACTGAAAGTGCTGGCCCCCGGTCCTGATAAAGGGTGGCATCATTGCGGGCCATGTGGCAGCGGCCACTTCGTGAAGATGGTTCATAACGGTATCGAGTACGGCATGATGCAGGCCTTTGCGGAAGGCTTCGCGCTTATGAAATCGCGTGAGGATTTCGACATGGACATGGCCGCCATCGCCGAGATGTGGCGGCACGGCAGCGTGGTCCGCAGCTGGCTGCTCGACCTGACCGCCGATTTTCTCGCGGATGATCAACAACTGCTGGATATCGAACCGCATGTCGCCGACTCCGGTGAGGGACGATGGACCGCCATCGAGGCCGTCGAGCAGGGAATCCCTGCGCCAGTCATGAGTCTGGCGACCATGATGCGTTTTTCGAGCCAGGGGAAGGGCGACTACGGCAACCGCATGCTTGCGATGATGCGCAAGGGCTTTGGCGGCCACGCGGTCACCAGGAAGGATTGAGTGCATGCAGCCCGTTGGCCCCTGTCACTTTGTCATCTTCGGCGCTACCGGCAATCTTGCCAGCGAGAAGCTCATCCCCTCGCTTTATCATCTCGAGGCGGCCGAACGCATCAATCCAGAGCTGAGATTCCTCGCTTTTGCGCGTCGCGACTGGAGCCAGGAGGACTGGAAGGAGCACATGCTGCTTTCGCTGAACGACAGGTTCGGCAGCAAATACGACTCTGCCACCGGTGACAGACTCATCGAGCGCTTCGAGTACGTGCGTGGTGACTATAACGATGGCGACTCCTACAAGTCGCTCATGGAAGCACTCTCGCGACCGCGGGAAGGGACCTGCGAGAATATTGTTTTCTACCTCTCGATTCGCCCCGGGGATTTCCTCACCGTGGTCTCGCATCTTCACAATGCCGGCTTCAGCGGCAGCTTCGCGAAGCACCGCATCGTTGTCGAGAAACCCTTCGGCGAGGATCTCGAGAGCGCACGCATGCTGAACCTCAAGCTGCATCAGTATTTCAGCGAGGACCAGATCTACCGTATCGATCACTACCTCGGCAAGGAGACAGTCCAGAACCTGCTGGTATTCCGTTTCGCCAATACGCTCATCGAACCGATCTGGAATCGCAACTATATCGACCATGTCCAGATCACCGTTGCCGAGAGCAAGGGCATCGGCACGCGTGCAGGATATTTTGACAAGACCGGCACGCTGCGCGACATGGTGCAAAATCACCTGATGCAACTGCTGACAGTCATGGCGATGGAGCCACCTGCGACACTCGATGCTGATGCGCTGCGTGACGAGAAGGTCAAGGTACTGCGCTCGATCCGGCCGATTCCGAAGCAGTCCGTCAACAGTTATGCGTTTCGTGCGCAATACACGGCAGGGCATGTCGATGGAGAGCCGGTCATCGGCTACCAGCAGGAGAAGGCTGTGCCCGAGGGCTCGACAACGGAAACCTTTGTCGCAACAAAATTCTACATCGATAACTGGCGCTGGAAGGGCGTGCCCTTCTACCTGCGAACCGGCAAGCGTCTGCCCGAGAAGTCGTCATCGATTTCCATCCGTTTCAGGCAGCCCCCGCAACAGCTTTTCCGCGAGACGCCGCTCGAGAAGATCGAGCCCAACTGGATTGTGCTATCAATCTACCCCCATGAATGCATGCATATGCAGATCCATGCAAAACGTCCGGGTCTCGACATGAATACGCGCATTGTCGATCTCAGTGCCCAGTACCGGGATCCGGATGAACCGGCGCTCGATGCCTACGAGACCCTGCTACTGGATGTCATCGAAGGAGACCGCAGCCTCTTCATTCGCTTCGATGAAGTGGAGTGGGCCTGGCGTGTCGTGGACCCGATTCTCAGGAACTGGTCGCATGAGGACAATTTTATCCACAGTTATCCGGCAGGCAGCTGGGGGCCTCACGAGTCCGCGCGTCTCTTCGATGCCGAAGACCAGGAGTGGCGCGATGGACTCTCGCCGGAGATATGATGAAAAGCGAGCAACAAGTCCGTTGGCAATGTTTCTCCTCAGTTGACCTGCTGATCGATACACTCTACGGGGATCTGGCATCCCTCGCGGAAAATTGCATCCGGGAGAGAGGTGCTTTCCACCTTGTTCTGGCGGGTGGCAATACGCCACAACTGCTCTATCTGAGGCTCAGACAGCTGGTCTCTGACTGGTCGCGATGGCATCTCTGGTTCGGAGACGAGCGTTGCCTGCCGGCCGGTAACCCCGAGCGCAATGACGCCATGGCGAGAGAAGCCTGGCTGAATCATGTGCCTCTTCTGCCAGAGAGCGTTCATGCGATTCCGGGAGAGCTGGGTCCCGAGGCCGCTGCCTCTGCGTACAGCATGGAACTGGGTGCACAGGGAGACTTCGATCTTGTGTTGCTGGGGCTGGGAGAGGACGGACATACCGCGAGCCTCTTTCCCGGTGACGAACTCGGAAACATTCCGGGCGCTCCTGATGCCATGCCTGTGCACGACGCACCCAAGCCGCCACCCGGGCGTGTGACACTGAGCGCCAACAGGCTCGCGCGCTCGAGTCATGTCTGGTTCATCGTCACCGGGGAGGCGAAACGCGCTGCCTTGCGTAACTGGCGCAATGGTGCACCGATACCTGCCGCATCGATCACTCCCGAAACAGCGGTGGAGGTCTATACAGACTGTTGTGAAGAGCAGGCTTGATCATTCATTCCGTCATGCATTGACCTCGGTTTACAGAACTCTTTAACCTCAGGGGCATCCATATGAATATGACAAGCCCCATGTCCAGTGCACGCTGTTATTCCATTTCCATCCTCATGATCACAGCGCTGCTTGCAACGACCCCGCTGCAGGCCGGTACCTGGGTGAAATCGGTTCAATCCTGCGAGAAGTGTGTTGTCCAGCGAGGTAACGAGAAGCTCCGGCTTGTTCCCCTGATGGAACTCCGTAAGGGGGATCTTCTCAGCGTTGCAGGGGAGGAGGTTGAGGTTGTGCTGGTTGACTCCACCGATAGCCAGGTCACCATGGATGGCGAACGTGCAGAGTTTGAAGTGACCGAAGAGCCGGCGTCGATCAGCTTTCCGCAGGAGGCTCTGGATGCTCTTGACTGGTTCCGCACGGCCTCTTCACGCCTCTTGCCTGGTGGCAGCATGCTTGCCGCTGGTGATCGCGTACCTCCCCGGATCAGTGGAATGGACGCAGACGGCAATCAGATTCCAGCGAAGGAAAAGCAGGCGGTCTTTGCCTGGGACTTCGGGCAGCCGCCGTTCACCGTCAGGATGCAGGACCCTGACGGAAACCTCCTCATTGAGAAACAGACCGACAAGCAGAAACTGCTCCTCCAGCTCGACGAGCTCACTCCCGGTCACTACAGGGTCGAACTTCTCTCGACCTTCGAGGGCGAGGAAGTTTCCGATGCCTATCCTTTTTCGATTGTCGATGCGTCAACGCTTCCCGGTGAGCTTGCATTCCTCGATAACTCCGACATGCCAGCAACTATCAGGACACTGCTGCGCGGGGTACTGCTGGCCCGTTATCCGCAATGGCGTTTCATGGCGCTGCAACAGGCGATCAGGGTCAAGGACAGGCCCCTGGCTAGAGTGCTGCTCGAGGAAGAGAGCCACTAGGCTGTAGTACAGGTTTCGAAGATAATTTGTGAGGGCGACACTGATTTCCGGGACCTGTCGCTTCGAAAAGAAAGGGCCCTGCAGCTAGCTGCCGGGCCCCTGTTTGCTGGTCGGGGTGAGAGGATTTGAACCTCCGACCACTGCCTCCCGAAGACAGTGCTCTACCAAGCTGAGCTACACCCCGTTAAGGTCGGCTATTTTGTCACCGCGGACAGTCTCAGGCAACAGCTTTTCTGCGAGGCAGTTCAGTAGTCGCGGTTGACCGCGAAATCCGCCAGTTCTGCCAGTGCATCCCGGTAGGCTGAGGCAGGCAGGATTTCAAGTGCCCTGCTGGCGGCATCTGCGTGCTTTCGGGCGAGAGTCATGCTGTAGTCAATGGCGTCCGTCTCCCGGATGATCTGCATGATCTCCTCGATGCGGTCGCGGCCACCGTTTTCGATGGCGTCGCGGACTACTGAAGCTTTTTCCGGCGCAGCGGTCTGCATGGCCCTGATAAGCGGGAGGGTGGGCTTGCCCTCCTCGAGGTCGTCACCGACGTCCTTGCCGATGTCCTTGCCCGTGTAGTCAAGCGTGTCATCAACGATCTGGAAGGCGATGCCGAGATCCATTCCATACTGTGCCAGCGCCTGCTCTGTTGCCTCGTCAGCCTCTGAGATGACACCTGCAAGGCGTGTGCCTGCCTCGAAGAGGGTAGCCGTCTTGCGTACGATGACATCGATATAACGCTGCTCTCCGATGTCGGGATCGTTGATGTTCATGAGCTGCAGGACCTCGCCCTCGGCAATCCTGTTGGTTGCATGGGAGAGGATGTCCATGACGCGCATCTCCCTGAGCGCAACCATCATCTCGAAGGATCGGGAATAGAGGAAATCACCGACGAGAACGCTGGCGGCGTTACCCCATATCTGGTTGGCTGTGTCCTGGTTGCGGCGCTGTTCTGAGCCGTCGACGACGTCGTCATGGAGCAGTGTGGCGGTATGGATAAACTCGATAATGGCAGCCAGATCGATGTGTTTTCGTCCCTCATGGCCTGCTGCCCTCGAGGCGAGCAAGACCAGCAGCGGGCGAAGGCGCTTGCCACCACTGTTGATAATGTAGTGCCCAATCTGGTTGATGAGAACCACATCGGAGCTTAACTGCTCGAGAATGAAGTCGTTGACCGCCTGCATGTCCTCAGCAGCCAGCGCGAGGGAATTATCGATAGCCATAGAGTCTTTATAGGGATAACGGCGGCAATGCTAGGGTGTGGCCGACCAATAATCAAGCGCTATTTACCCAGCCTGCAGCAGCCTCAGTTGAGGATTGGCACAGTTTCACGGACAATGTGCGCTGCAATTATAACGACCCGGAGCGGGGATGTCCGAACGCACATCGATTCACGGTCAATGGTCATCGCGCCTGATTTTCGTTCTGGCAGCGGCCGGTTCCGCAGTTGGCCTCGGTAATATCTGGAAATTTCCCTATATCACCGGTGAATACGGGGGCGGAGCCTTCGTGCTCGTCTACCTGCTCTGTATTGCGCTGATCGGTTTGCCGGTCATGATTGTTGAGATCCTGCTTGGTCGCAGGGGGCGCCAGAGCCCGATCAATACCATGAAGACGCTGGCAAAAGAGGAGGGTACGACTCAGGCATGGTCCTGGATCGGCTGGTCGGGCGTTATCTCGGGCTTCCTGATCCTCTCCTTTTACAGTGTCATTGCCGGCTGGGCGCTGGCCTACGTGATCGAGGCCGCGAGCGGGAGTTTCAACGGAATTTCCGCCGAGCAGGTCGGAGAACTCTTTGGTGACCACGTCTCTTCCTGGCCGAAACTCCTCGCCTGGCATACCCTGTTCATTCTCATGACAGTCTTTGTGGTCGCGCGCGGTGTTCGCGCCGGTCTCGAAAAAGCTGTCACCTGGCTCATGCCGCTTCTTCTGGCCCTGCTGCTGATTCTCGTCGGTTATTCGATTGCCGAGGGCGATTTTGCCAGCGGGGTTGCTTTTCTCTTCAGTCCGGACTTCGACAAGGTCTTCTATACATGCAGCACTGTTGCAGGTACGGAGACCTGTGTCTTCAACGGCGAACCGCTCCTCACGGCAATGGGCCATGCCTTCTTCACCTTGAGTCTCGGTATGGGCGCGATCATGGTGTACGGATCCTACATGCCCAAAAAGAACTCGATCACAGGCTCTGCGCTGCTGATCGTGGCCATGGATACCTGTGTTGCCTTGCTGGCCGGACTGGCGATCTTTCCGCTGGTTTTTGGCAACGGCCTCGAACCGGGTGCGGGCCCAGGACTCATCTTCCAGACATTGCCGATTGCCTTCGGCGCCATGACCGGTGGCCAGCTGTTCGGCACGCTGTTTTTCCTTCTGCTGGTGTTCGCAGCCTGGACATCCTCGATTTCGCTTGTCGAGCCTGCTGTCGCATGGCTCGTCGAGAACCGGGGAATCAAGCGCTCGCATGCCGCGGCCGCGATCGGTTTCGGTTGCTGGTTGATCGGCCTGGGTACCGTCTTTTCTTTCAATCTCTGGTCCGGTGAGGCATGGCAGGTTGGCGGCAAGACATTCTTTGATGTCCTCGACTACCTGACCGCGAACATCCTCTTGCCTGTGGGTGGTCTCGCGATGGCGATTTTCACTGGCTGGTTTGCCTCGCGCCGGATGTCCGAGAGTGAATTAATCCTGTCCGAGCCCTGGTTCAGCATCTGGTGGTTCGTTGTACGATACATCACGCCTGTCGGGGTGCTGATTGTCTTTCTGCACGCCGTAGGAGTCGTCTAGTTGGCCGAGGTCAGGAAAAGCGCGCTCGTTCCCCATTCTGCAGGCCAGATGTATGCATTGGTCAATGACGTGGATTCGTATGCAGAATTTCTTCCCTGGTGTCGTTCCTCGCGCATCGTGAGCCAGACCGACGGTGGCTATATCGGCGAGATCGAGGTTGCCAAGGCAGGGATCGTGCAATCTTTCCAGACTAGAAATATCCTGACACCTGAAAAACAGGTGCGCATCTCGCTGGAGGAGGGGCCATTCAGGCATCTTCACGGAGACTGGAATTTCATTGCCCTGCGAACAGACGCCAGCAAGGTTGAACTGACACTCGAGTTCGAGTTTTCAGGAAAACTCATGAATGCCGCTTTCGGAGCGGTCTTTTCGCAAATCGCTAACAGCATGGTGGACGCTTTCTGCAAGCGCGCCGGTGAAATTTATGGCAAGTGATACGATCATGATTGAAGTGGCCTATGCAAAACCGGAGAGGCAACTGATTCTCCAGCTCGAGGCCGAACCCGGCATCACGGCGAAAGAGGCGGTCATCCGCTCCGGTATTCTGGACGAATTTCCGGAAATTGATATTGAATCAGTAAAACTGGGCGTTTTCGGCAAGGCGGTTGCAGCAAATGCCGCGCTGAATCCACTGGACCGCGTCGAGATCTACCGCCCGCTGATCGCCGATCCCAAGGAGGCGCGCAAGAAACGCGCTGCGGAGGGCAAGCAATTGAAGAACCGCGCTATCAAGAAGAAGGCACCGGCAAAGCGTACCGCGAAGAACAAGCCGGATGACGCGGCGGCAGACTCATAACAACCGGGCAGGATTCCATGCAGAACATCAATAACGAATCAGACCACGTGGCGGCAATCGATCTCGGTTCCAACAGTTTCCACATGATCGTGGCGCGGCTCGACGAGGCCGGTACACTCTCGGTCATCGATCGCCTGCGCGAGCCCGTGCGGCTCGGTGGCGGCCTGACAAAAAAGGGCAAGCTCAGCAAGGAGTCCCGCGAAAGGGCACTGGAATGCCTTGGCCGATTTGCCGAACGTATCAGCGGGTTGCCGCGTGGCTCCGTGCGGATCGTCGGTACCAACACGCTGCGGGTTGCGAAGAATGCCGGGAAATTCGTGCGCAAGGCTGAGAAGGTTCTCGGTCATCCGATCGAGATCATTGCGGGTCGTGAAGAAGCCCGGTTGATCTATCTTGGTGTCGCCCATGGCCGACAGGCGCGCGAAGGCAACCGGCTTGTTGTCGATATCGGTGGTGGCAGCACGGAACTGATCATCGGCGAGGGAATGAAGACCAAGCGCCGGGAGAGCCTGCAGGCAGGCTGTGTCACTGCCACGAAT
Source organism: Chromatiales bacterium (assembly GCA_050116235.1). Classification (GTDB taxonomy): domain Bacteria; phylum Pseudomonadota; class Gammaproteobacteria; order Chromatiales; family Chromatiaceae; genus Sva-25. The sequence goes on from JASFPB010000016.1 coordinate 11,454, forward strand.
TCCCGTTTCAGTGATGGTTCCATCACGGCGAAGAAGATGCGAGAGGCCATCATGGATGCGGAACTCGCGATCTATCCTGTTGCGCATGCTTTCACGGCTGACAGGTGGAGCGAAGCCATTGGCTGTTCAGGAACCATCAAGTCAATCCGCAACATCGTCCAGGCAGAGGGCTGGAGTGAGATCGGCATTACCCTGGAGTCACTCTACAGGTTGCGCGATGCACTCATTGCTGCCGGACATTGTGAGAGGCTGGAACTGCAAACCCTGAGCCCGGATCGCAGGCCTGTCATCGCCGGAGGACTTGCGGTCCTCATCGCCGTGTTCGAGACCCTGAAGATCGAACTGATGCGCGTTTCCGATCTTTCGCTTCGGGAAGGGCTGCTCTACGATCTCGTCGGGCGCATGCGCGATGTCGATGTCAGGGACGCCTCGGTCGCTTCGGCAGCAAAGCGCTGGAGCATCGACACGGAGCAGGCGGAGAAGGTGACAGAGACCGTGCTCGACCTGTTTGAACAGGTCCGGGAGCCATGGAAGTTCGATCGCCGTAACCGGAATATTCTCAGGTGGTCCGCCCAGCTCCATGAGATCGGCTTGCAGGTCTCGCATACCCAGTATCATAAGCATGGCGGTTATATCCTTACGCACGCCGACCTTGCGGGCTTTTCACGTACCGAGCAGGCATTGCTCTCGCGCCTGGTGCTCTGCCACCGCCGCAAGTTTCGTCCAGAGATCTTCGATGAGCTGGCTGCCCAGACGATCAAGCCGGGCATGCGCATGTGCGTGCTATTGCGGCTTGCCGTGCTGTTGCACAGAGGCAGGACAGAAGAGGATCTTCCCGATATCACCATCAAGGTAAAGCGCAACAGTATCCGTCTCAAGTTTCCCGAGGGCTGGCTGGATGAACACACACTGACACATGAAGACCTTAAGGAAGAGAAAGGCTTTCTCTCCAATGCGGATTTCAAGTTGAAGTTCAGCTAGCCGGGATCCGGCTTACAGCAGCTGCACGATCCTGTCTGCAAGACGACCTGTGAGTCTGCTCATGGCCGTGACGATAGCATCGTAATCCCGGGTGTCGGCAGAATCGGCGAGAGCGATGGTGCCGGATTTGCGCTGGGTGCCGTTGCGATCAAGCAGCCGCCAGCGCGCCTCGAGGTGAACACCGTCATCCGAGGCGATAAAACGCGTGACCTTGAGAACGACCTGTTGATCCACCGAGCCCGGCGATTCCCAGGGATAGATCACCACGTTCGCGGATCCCAGCCGGTAGCCGATATTGGAAGTCAGCACATCGGTGAAATTCTTCTCCAGCGGCCCGGCCCATCGGTGTTGTTTGTCTGCCACGACACGACTGCTACCTACCTGGACAAGAACTTGTGGACGCGACAGGTACTCCGGCAATTCGACCGGGCCGATACCGACCCTGAGATCCGGCCTGCTGACAACATTGCCGCTCATGTCCGGGGTTAGCAGATAATAGCTGACTGTGGCCCCGCCGCTTGAGACGCATCCGGCAAGCAGCAAGGTAACAAGCAGCAGTAGCCTAGTCATTGCCGAAGAAAAGGGAGTTGGGTTTTTCATCCAGGGATTCCGTCAGGGTGCGAATTGATTGTGCAGCGCGCTTGAGTTCCTCGAGCGTCGTCGAGATTTCATAATAGAGCGGCGACCGTGCGGAATCACCCTCGAGCAGTCGCTTGACGAGCACCAGGCTGTTGTTGAGCTGGCGTATGGATCGTCCGAGATCGTCGGGGAGATTGCGTGCTCCCTCGGACTCCAGAATCGGATTGAGCGCTTCCAGCGACCGGTTGATGCGCATGACCATCTGCGTAACAGGTGCTTCGGCGAGTGCGGCCCTTCTGGCATCCGGGTCACTGCCAAGCTCGCTGTCATCCGGGACCCTGACGAGCGTATTGATATCCTTGAGCAGAAGATTGGCTGAAGTGACGAGTTCCTCGATCTCGAGTCCCTCGAGTTTTTGCATCACTGATGAGATGTTGTCGATAATCTGGCCAAAAGGGCTCGCGATGGTCGGGAATTCCGGGTAGGGCTCGCCCGCGATGATGGTCGCGGGGGCGGCGGTCTTGTCGATGAACAGCTCGATGAACAGCTGGCCTGTGACGAAGCTGGCCGTTTGGAGCCTCGCGCGCAGTCCTCTGTTGACCGCCTGTTGCAACAGCTGTTGTAGCGCTGCCCTGTCATCGCCTGTTCCCAGGCGCTCCGGCTCGATGAAGATGAGCACGGGTACGCTGAGCCGGCGCTTTCTGTGCTCCCGCGAAATACGGATATCGGCTACATACCCGACCTCAACTCCATGGAACTCGACCGGGGAACCGATCGCAAGACCCCGCAAGGATTCATCAAAATGGAGGATGAAGCCCAGTGCGTTTTCCGAGGCCGAGGTGTTGAAATTGGCTTCGTGTCGGCTGCCGTAGAGATTGAAGCTCGATCCCGGAACGGCCGGACCACTCTCTTGCAGGTGTTTCGGCGTGTCGAATGCGATTCCTCCCGACAGCAGCACTGCAAGCGGTTCCATATCGAGCGAAATGCCACTGGCGTCAAAATCAACCGAGAAGTTGCCCATTTGCCAGAATCTGGTTTGTGAGTTGACCAGTGTGTCGTAGGGCGCCTTGATGAAAACCCCGTAGGAGACAAACTGTCCGTCACTGGAGAGTTCGCGGCTTTCGACCTGGCCGACCTGCACCTGTTTATAGTAGAGAGGTGTTCCTGCCGAGACGGCGCTTCCGGTGTTGGATGTCAATCTCAGGCGGAGTCCCGGCACCTGTTCGGGGGTCAGCGGCGGTTCATCGAGGCCCTCGAAATGCGTTACGACCTTGCCACTTTCGTGTGCAGTTGTCGACATGGCGATGAAGGCTCCTGAAAAGAGGGTGCCAAGGCCTGAGATTCCCGCGAGGCCGATGCGTGGGCGCTCGACCCAGAAGCGTGTTTTTTCGTTCAGGTATCTGTCGGTATCACTCGTCATCCGGACGGAAACGATGACACCGGTGAGCGTTTCATCGAGCTGAAGCTTTTCGACCTTGCCGACCTCGACATTACGGAAGCGCACCGGTGTCTTGCCGGCTTCGAGGCCTTCCGCAGACTCGAAACGGATAGTGATGAGTTCCCCGAGCGAAGCATAATGGTGCCACGCGAGCCAGAGTGATATGAGAAGTGCAACGAAGGGCACGAGCCAGATCACGGAAATGCTGCGTACCTGCTGTTTTCGTGCGGGTTCCGGAATCGCGCTTGTCTGTTCTTGTTCTGTCACAGCCTGTCCCACAGAAGACGGGTATCGAAGAATAGTGCCGAGAACATGGTCGCGATGACCATGGCCGCGAATGCTGCCGCTGCAGGTCCGGGATAGACGGACGCGATACCGCCGAACTGGATCAGGGCGACCAGCAGGATAACAACAAAGACATCGATCATCGACCAGGGGCCGATGTATTCAATAAACCTGAAAAGCCGTGTCTGCTGAGCGAGTTTGACAGGGTGGCCGTGCTTCACCAGCACCAGGAGTGAGCCGATCACAAGGAACTTGATGATCGGAATCATGACCGAAGCGATGAAGACGACTGCCGCAACCGGGTAAGAGCCGTACTGCCAGAGCAGGATGACGCCTCCGATGATCGTGCTGTTTTCCGGCACGCCGAGGGAGGTTGTCGTCATGATGGGGTAGAGGTTCGCAGGGAAGTAGAGCAGCAGGGCGCTGATGAGAAATGCCCAGCTGCGTTGCAGGCTTTCAGGCTTGCGTTGATGCAGCGTTGAACCACAGCGGCTGCATTCCGAGCCTGCGACCCAGGGTTGCAGCTTGCTGCATACATGGCAGGCAACCAGGCCTGCATTCCGCGCTGTCAGTGCTTCGGTCTTTCCAGGGCTTGCCATAGTGTTTCCGGATGAATCCTGACGGCGATGATGAGGTTGATAATGACCAGGGCGACGAAAGCCCAGAATCCTTCATGCAGCTCGATCCCGGCCATGGTGGCGAGCTTGACAATCGAGACCAGCACGCCAAGGAGGAAGATCTCCAGCATGTTCCATGGAGTCATGTGTCCGGCAAGCAACAGCAGTTGGCGGGACACTGTCGTGTTGCCCGCGCGCGCAAAGCGCAGTCGGTAAAGCAGCAGTATATCCACCAGTAATACGATCATTGGTGCAATCAGCAATAGGAAAATACCTGCGAGTGCGAGCAGCTGGTTGTCGATTTCTGTCAGCGTCTCGATCGTAGAGACGAGGAAAATAGTCGAGGCATTACCCTCGATATCGACAGAGATGAACGGGAGCAGGTGAGCG
>JASFPB010000017.1:0-15253 GCA_050116235.1 Chromatiales bacterium
AGTTATTGCAACCTCTCCCGTACAAAGGGCAGGAACCTCCTGATGATCCATACCAACCTGCAGGAGGCAAACCTCGAGAAAGCAGACTACAGGGACAGCCATCTCAATGCTTCCAACCTCTACCGTGCCAACATGAGTGGCATGATTCTCGGCAGTAATCATGACGAGGGATTCAGCGCGATCAACCTCGCTAACCTGCAGGAAGCCAACATGACCGGTATCAGCATGCGCAACATTGCTGCCGAAGAATGCAACATGAAGAAAGCCAACCTGACCGATGCAGACCTCACGGATGCTGTCCTGAGTGGGACCATCATGCGAAATGCCAATGTCCGTAACGCCAATTTTCAGGGTGTTGAACTGGTGTCCGTGACCATGAGTTTTGCCAACTTTTCCGAAGCGCTTAATGCCAATATTCCAGACTTCAAGCAGAATCTCCGCTGACCTGTGACACTGCCTGCCCGATAACTAAGGTATATCAGTCTATACTTATATTGGACGGAAAGAGATTTCCGGATGTAGTGACAAGAAGATAGAAAAGGCGGGTGATTATGATGTCCAAAACACTTGTCATTTCCACGCACTTCAAGGAAAACCTTGAAAAGGCAACACTTCCATGGGTTGCTGCGAATGCGGCGCTTGCTGCCGACAAGGAGGTTACCGTATTTCTTCAGGGCCCATCAGTCGAGATGGCGAAACAGGGTGCCGTTGCGGGTCTCCGCTCGGAGCCTTTCCCTCCACTCGAGGAACTGATTGGTACCTACAGGGAGAGCGGTGGCAAGATCCTGCTCTGCGGTCCCTGCATGAAAGCACACGCAGTCGACCCGGAAGCTGTTCTTGAGGGGGCCGAAGTCGCCGGTGCGGCTGCGCTCATCGGACTGGCCGACGAAGCTGCCATAACATTCAACTATTGATAACCTGTTCCCCGGTACACTCTGGTGCCGGGGAAAGCTGACTCTTTTCTACTGTCGCTATTTGAACACCCGTTCATTTGGAAGCGATGGCAACCAGACACAAGCAGGGATGCAGAATTCCTTCCTCTTTCTCATGTTTCACAGGTAAGAAACGCAAATATGCCTCAGGCTCGCCTGATTGATCAGGGCATCGACCTTGCGCTAGAGTCTGAGTCTGTTGTGGTTGTATTGAAACACACAAGAGGACAACAACCAGAATGAACAAACCTGCAATTTTTCTGGCACTCACCCTGATCTATGGCTCGTCACCGGCGATTGCCGACTCGGTCGATGCCCGCTGCGATATCTACCCGAGCGGATCCGATCAGGCCAGCAAGATGATTCCCTGCCGTTTCTACCAGGCCCAGGGGCATGTTGTCATCACGCGTGACGACGGCGTCAAACACGATCTCGTGCCAGTGGAGGGAGCCGGCCCGGGGAATTTCCGCGATCAGCATGGCGATGCCGCCTATCGGCAGAGCGGACTGGGCGATCAGGGACTGATTTTTCGGCTGAAAGACGAGAGTGTCTATGTCTACTGGAATACAGCGGCTCTTGATCCGTCGAATACCCCGGAAGATAACTACACCTATCCTTTCTCCACAAAAGAGTATGACGCAACAACGCGCCTGCGCTGCCGCGCTGCCGGCGACTCCGAATTTGGCGAATGCCCGGCCGGTGTTCTGCGCATGGAGGAAGGACAAGGTTCTGTGGTTATCCAGAATCAGCTGGGCGAGATCTTTACAATCAACTTTATGAAAGACTATGTCAATGCAACCAACAGGGAGGTCAACGCCATGCTCGAGGGGGACAGCTGGATCGTAACTGTCGAAAATGGCGAAGTCTATGAAGTGCCGCTGGCGCTCATCCAGGGAGGCTGACCCCATGCACACACGATTGATTTCCTTTTTCATGACAGCCTTGCTGGCCCTCATGCCTGTCGGTGCTCTTGGCGCATATCCCGCCAGCAGTGAGCTTGCCGGAACGGCCTGGCAACTCGTCAAGATCATGTCCATGGATGACACGGTTTATGAGCCGAAAGACCGGACGCTTTACCGAATGCAATTCAAACAGGACGGTCGTGTAGCCATCCTCGCTGATTGCAACCGTGGCACGGGCTCCTGGTCATCGGAATCAGAAGGCAGCCTCGAGTTCGGTCCCATCGCCTCGACGAAGGCTCTCTGTCCACCGGAATCACTTTCAGAGAAATACCTGGCCGAGTTCCAGTGGGTGCGCAGCTACGTGATGAAAGAGGGGCATCTCTTCCTTGCCACCAAGGCAGACGGATCAATTATCGAATTCGAACCCCGTGATATCCCTGTGGTCGCAACAATCCTCGGTGAAGAAATCCGCACGAGTGACTCTGCCGAGATGCAAAAGATCATTCTCACGCGCCTGTTTGACCGCTATGCCGCCAAAAATGGCCTTGAAGCGACTGACGAGGAGATCGAAACCTGGGTTACGAAAATACAGCAGGCTATGGAGGCTGATGGTCTCGATGCCATCAGTGAATTGAGTCCCGAAGAAGCGGCCGAATTCGAGACCATGCGACGCCAGATGGCACGTTCGATGATCGAGCACTGGAAAATCGGCCGCGCGCTCTACAAGCAATACGGCGGACGTATCATCTACCAGCAGCTCGGTCCCGAGCCGCTTGATGCCTACCGGGAGTTTCTGCAGGAGCAGCAGAAGGCAGGGGCATTCGCAATCGAAGTGCTGGAATACGAGGCCGACTTCTGGGACTACTTCATCAACGATACCATGCACGATTTCATGGAGAAAGGCAGCGAGGATGAGGCCATGGCCTTCACGGTTGAGCCCTGGGAGCGGCTTGGAGCTTCCGAGGTCAGCGACAACTGAGAAACAGTTAACGGGCAGGGCAAGAAACCTGCCGGCCCGATATGCCAACAGGCGGCCGTTTCCGGTTTCCGGATCCGGCCGCTTTCATGATATGCAGCAATTCACACCAATACCGCCCGGGATTAAGATGGCATTTTAAGCTCCACGGCCATTTTTCATGTCCAGAGACAAATCCAGTAAAAAGAGCAACGCCGGCAAGAAAGGCAGTAAAAAAGAGGGGCAGAAGAAGCGCAAGCGCTTCAAGGAGCTGCTTCTTCGCAATACGCGCCTCGACGACTATGAGGATATCGCCAGGCTCATGGATCGTATCTACCCGGAATGGGAAGGTGCCTGGTCACGGGAGCAGTTCGAGTCACAGATCAGGCGTTTTCCGGAGGGACAGATCTGTATCGAGGATAACGGCGCCGTTGTTGCAGCATCGAATGCCCTGATCGTGAACATGGAGCGCTTTGGCGACCGGCACACCTACGAGGAGATCACCGGTAACGGCTATTTCAATACCCATGATCCAAATGGCGATACCCTCTATGGCGCGGATATCTTTGTCAATCCGGACTATCGCGACCTGCGCCTGGGTCGGCGGCTCTATGATGCCCGCAAGACACTCTGCGAGAATCTGAATTTGCGAAGGATCGTGGCCGGTGGTCGCATTCCCGGTTACAGCAAGCATGCAGCCAAAATGTCAGCGCGTGAATATATCGAGCTGGTCAAGCGCAAGGAACTGCGTGACCCGGTGCTCTCTTTCCAGCTCAGCAACGACTTTCATGTGCTCAAGCTGATTCCCCACTACGAGAGTATGGACAGCGCTTCCAGAACCTATGCCACCCTCATCGAGTGGATCAATATCCACTACCAGGAAAAAGCTCCGCTCATCCATACCCGCAAGAGCCAGATTCGTGTCGGCGCTGCACAGTGGAAGATGCGGCAGGCGCCGACACTCGATGCCCTCAAGCAGCAGATCGAGTATTTTGTTGATGTCTTTGCGAGTTATAACGCTGACTTTGTGCTCTTCCCCGAGTTTTTCACCTTTCCGCTCATGGTGCAGTTCAACCAGGACAACCCGGCGCAGGCGATCCGGGATGTTTCCGTCTACACCGAGCAGATCAGGGAGCAGATGCTGCAACTTGCAGTAAGTTACAACATCAACATCGTGGCGGGTTCGATGCCTGTCTACAGAGAACAGCGGCTGCACAATGTCAGCTACCTCTTGAGGCGTGATGGCTCCTGGGATGCGCAGTACAAGCTCCATGTGACGCCTGACGAGACGACATACTGGGGTATGCAGGGCGGTAACAGGCTGCATGTTTTCGAGACGGATGTCGGCAGGGTCGGTATCCTGATCTGTTATGACGTCGAGTTCCCGGAACTGCCGCGTCTCCTCGCAGAGCAGGGCATGCAGCTGCTTTTCGTTCCCTACTGGACCGATACGAAGAATGCCTACGAACGCGTCAAGCGTTGCGCCCAGGCGCGTGCGATCGAGAACGAGTGCTATGTCGTCATTACAGGCAGCGTTGGCAACCTGCCCAATGTCGAAAACATGGACATCCAGTATTCCCAGTCGGCTGTCTTCACACCGTCCGACTATGCGTTCCCCCACGATGCGATCGCGGCCGAGGCGACACCGAACACGGAGATGGCGCTGATCGCGGATCTTGACCTCGACAAGCTGGCAGAAATTCGTCGCAACGGCTCGGTACGCAACCTGCAGGACAGGCGTCTTGATCTGTACCAGGTAAACTGGACGGGCGTGAGGAAAGCATGACGGACACTCTTCGGAGAAGCGGAGAGAATGCAGTGGCAAAGGCCCCCTGGTCCGGCAGAGAAACCTTGCTCGGTCTATAATGCATTTTCTCTTGGGAAAAGAAGGAAGAGTAATGAAAGCACTGCTGATTACTCCTGAAACGCGCACCATCGAGGAAATAGACCTGGCCGATGGCATGGATGAGATCAAATCCATTATCGGCTATGACACCATTGAATCGGATTCCATCGGCACTGCCGATGACACACTTTTCTTCGACGAGGAGTGTTTTCTGCGCGGTACGGAAGGACGATTCCAGATCGACACCCTCATTCCTGTCTCTGGCAAGGGCATCATTGCCGGATACGATGGAGCAGGGACCCTGAGCGATGTGACAATTACCAGGGAAAAGCTCTCTGAAAGGCTCAAGTATCTCTGAAGAGAGAAAGCCTGGTTGCCCGTGGCTACCTGGGCAAGGCGGGGAAATTTACTTGTCTCTTGATTACTTCCGGTTTCCCTGTAGCATGATGACGGATTCGGGGGGAGGGCCGCAGCAGAGGCCGGTTTCAGACCCTTTTTCAGGATTACCAGGAAGACAAAGATGAACTTCGGACAGCTTTTTACAAAATTTGAAGGTCGTATCAGCCGCAAGGAGTGGTGGATCGGTTTTATCCTGCTCTACGTCCTGCAGTTTATTGTCTACTTTTTCGCTGGTGCTCTCGGGATTATCACCGTTGATCCTGCGACGGGCGAAATTTCCCCATCAGGTGCTCTTGCACTGCTCGTCATCATTGTCATCTTTCTCTGGCCGGCGCTCGCGCTGCATGCCAAGCGCTGGCATGATCGTGGCAAGTCCGGCTTGTGGACGCTCATTGTGCTCGTGCCCGTGATTGGTGGCCTCTGGCTGCTGATCGAGCTCGGATTCCTGAAGGGTGACGAAGCCACCAACAAGTACGGCCCGAACCCGGTTTCTGTAAGCACCCTGTGATACGTTTTTGCTTAACCAGAGAAGAGATTTTCTCAAGAAGTACCAATGAAAAAATATCATCTCCATCTTGATGCCGTTATCGTCATCACCCTGGTCGTTGTCGCATCGCTTGGCATGAATTATTTCCAGTACAGCATCTACAAGGATCTCTCTGCCGAGAATATCCAGCTGACCAAGGATAATGTGATCGGCGATATGAACCTGACCTCCTGCCGGAGTGCGCTGGATAGAAGCGTCGGTCAGGATCAGCAAGCTGCAACAAACTGACGGTCTCTCTGTGCGTTCAAACGGGCCAGCAGCCGGCCTGTTCGTCAGGCTTTTATGACGGTTTTCCCCAGGCGTAGAGTTCGGTCGCCAGGGGATCGCACTTGCGGCAACTGCTGCCGCAAGCAGAAATGCTCTCTACCTTGTGAATACGCTGCTTGCGTTCGAGCATGGCGAGCATGTCGCGCACCGCATCCGGGTCTGCGTCGAAACGGTTGATGATATCCGCGACACTGACACGGCCCCGCTCATGGATATAGTCAATGATTTCCGCAAGAATCATGTGCCTCTCTCCAGTTGCAAGGCAGCACGTTTCACGCCCCGTGCACCCCACAGGCGCAGTCCGATCACTGTTGAGATGAAGAAGAGCAGCATCAGGCCGATCCAGAATGCTGATGTCACTGGATGTTCAGAAAAGTGGGCCGCCTGATAAAAAATCACGGCAGTGATGTAGGCGACAGTCGTTGACCAGCTCGCCACGAAGAATGCCCAGGCGGTACCGGCCTCGCGCTTGATAGCGCCGATCGTTGCAATACAGGGGAAATAGAGCAGGATGAAGAGCAGGTAGGCGAAGGCACCTGACTGCCCGTCGAAGCGTTCTGTCATGGCTCCGAAAACGGCCTTGTTTACGCCCTGTTCCCCGGCAGCGATAGTCGCATCATCAATTGACCCGACATGCATCCCGAGGGGATCGGCCAGCTGCTCGACCACAGTGGAGAGATTTGCCGGAATCGTCGATGCGGCTGCTCTCACGCTCTCCCAGAAGTCGAAAGGCACGTCGCTTTCTCCTGGCTCGCCGAGGCTCGTGTAGAGATTGTCGAGCGTTCCGACGACAACCTCCTTTGCGAGAATGCCGGAGAAGATGCCGACAACGGCAGGCCAGTTCTCCTCCTCGATACCCATGGGTTCAAACAGCGGCGTGAGTGCGCGACTCGAGGCGCTGAGAACAGAATTGTCGCTGTGCTGATTGCCGAAGCTGCCGTCCGTTCCGATAGAGTTCACGATATTCAGTGCGAGCACCATGATAACGATGACCTGTCCAGCCTCCCTGATGAAGAGACGCACCCTGTCCCAGGCACGCAACAGCAGGCCCCTGAGTGTGGGAAGGTGATAGGGTGGAAGTTCCATCATGAATCCGCTACTGCTGCCTGGCATGAGCGTCTTGCGCATCAGGAGCCCCGTGAGTATGGCCACGGCGATGCCGACGAGATAGAGCGCGAAGACGATGTTCTGCCCCGATGCGGGGAAGAAAGCCGCGGCGAAGAGAGCATAGACCGGGAGACGGGCGCCGCATGACATGAAGGGGTTCATGAGAATGGTCAGCTTGCGCTCCTGGACATTCTCCAGTGTGCGCGTGGCCATGATCGCAGGGACATTACAACCAAAGCCGACGATCAGCGGGACGAAGGCCTTGCCGGGCAAACCGATGGCGCGCATGAAGCGGTCCATGACGAAAGCCGCACGCGCCATGTAGCCGGAGTCCTCGAGAAAAGAGAGGAAGAGGTAGAGAGCCGTGATAATCGGGATGAAGGTCGCGACAACCTGCAGGCCTCCACCGATGCCATCGGCAAGCAGCAGGCGAAGCCAGTCGGGGGCGCCGATCTCTTTCAGGAGAGTGCCCGCGCCGTCAACGAAGAGTGCGCCCGCGACGCCATCGAAAAAGTCGATGAAGGCGCTGCCGATGTTGATCGTGAAGAGGAACATCAGGTACATCACTGCGAGGAAGAGCGGCACGCCGGTCCAGCGTCCGATAACAACGCGGTCGATGCGGTCACTCAACGTGCGCGATGCGCGTCCCTGCCGCTTGACGACCCGCTGCGCCAGCGTGTGTGCATGTGTATAGCGGCTGTCGGCGATGACCAGGTCGGCATCTTCGCCATGCCGCTGCGCAATATGCTCCTTCGCCTGCGTGACGGCTTCTGCAAGGGCTTCGGTGAGAGGCAAGTCCGGACTGTCAACATCCTCGAGATGTTTGATCGCGAGCCAGCGCCGGTTTGCCGGATCTTTTTCATCGATGAGCGGTTCGATCGTGACCAGTGACTGCTCGATGATATCCTCGAGACCTAGCTGGAAACCGCCGGATTCATGCCCGTCTGCCACGGCCAGCATGCGAGCCTGCAACTCGCTGCGTCCCTCGCCGGTGGTCGCGACGACAGGGACCACCGGGCAGCCAAGCCTGTTGGCGAGTTTTTCATGATCGATCAGAACGCCGTTCCTGCGTGCGACATCGATCATGTTGAGTGCGACCACGAGTGGTACACCCATCTCGAGCAACTGGACAGTGAAATAGAGATTCCGTTCGAGGTTATTGGCGTCGACGACATTCACAACGAGACCGGCATCGCGCGAGAGCAGATAGTCGCGCGTGACTTCCTCATCGAGTGAACTGGCATCGAGGGAGTAGATCCCTGGCAGATCGATGACAGTAATCTCGCGCCCGTCGATGCGGGCGTGACCCTCCTTGCGGTCAACGGTCACGCCTGGCCAGTTGCCGGTTTTCTGGCGAATACCGGTCAGCAGGTTGAAGAGCGCAGACTTGCCGCAGTTCGGGTTTCCCGCGATGGCAATCGTCAGGGGAGTCGAGACCGGATCCCTCGGGGAAGTCAGGGGAGGGGGTTTGTCGCGATTCATTCCGGCAGTTCGGCCATCAGCTTTTCTGCAATACCGCCTCCCAGTGCGATACGGTTGCCTCCACGGGCAACCACGACACCGCGTCCACGGTGCTGGAGAACCTCGACTTCCTCATTCACGCTCAGGCCAAGTGCTAGCAGACGACGCGTCAGCTCTCGGCCCCCCTCGATACGGACGAGACGGACATGTTGACCAACAGGAATCTCGGTGATCGGCCTGATTTCCGGCATAGGGATGGAGGTCTAAATAAAAACGATTCTCAACAAGTTGTAATCATAGCGCTATCAGCAACATTAGTGAATGCTAATTCTAATATTCTTGATATGCATCACTCGCCAGCATGAGAGTCACGATTTTCAGAGACCATAACAATGTCAGCTTCCTGTTTGTAAATTCACCAATATTGGTCTAGGTTATTCCTCTGTCAGGGAGAGAAACAGGAATGTCAGACAGCAGATGTATCAGGAGCGAAACAGGACATCAGGTATCGATACCAGCAGCCATGCTCATTACCTCGTGGCAGCCACAACCCTGTGGCTGAAAACGCAGCCACTCAATCACGATTACTCCTTTCATGCTCCCTCCAACGGTGTTGGTCTAACTACACCGCCTCTCCTGAAAGCTGAATTTGCAGTTTTCCCGTGTTTGCAAGATTTTCGATCTTCCCGCGCTTCATCCAGTGTCATCTCGGGAGAGTCATACGCAGAGAGACCATTTTCCGGCAAAAGAGGATTCTTCGTTCCCGGCTGCCGCTGTCAGGCACCCGGTCTAATCCTTCTCATGGATGGAGTACCCACCTCCATCAATTACAGATAAGAGTTTCCGGAGATGGCAATGAAGCCGTCTCCTTATCCGCAGGGAGTGCGATGAACACCATTCCATCTATCTTCCTGCAACCTGAAGGGCGAAAAGCCCCACTATTCGTCGAGCCTCTGGCAAGAGGTATCAATCGACAAACCAACCACTGGAAAAGGAGAACACAATGGCAAGAACTGTCTGTCATCATGGAGCCTCGAAAGGGCGAGGTTGCGAACATATCGGGCTGGGGCACTTTGGTCGGCTCTTCGAGGGCCTGGACCCGCTCTACATCAGCGATGAAACACTGGCTGCACTCGGTGGTCCCGGAGGGTTGATGGATACAACCGGGGCGCCGAAGGACAGCGATATTCCGGCTGCCTACACTTTCTTTGCGCAATTTGTCGATCATGACATCACGCTGGATACCCAGTCAGCCCTCAATACAGACTGGGTGCAGAATCCGGACAAAATTCCGAATCTGCGCTCTGCTAGTCTCGATCTCGATTGTGTCTACGGTTTTGGCCCCGAGGCATCACCACATCTCTATGACGGTGATACTGAAAAACTGCTGACCGGCAATGACCAGAACGAGAATGATCTTGCCCGTGCATCCGATGGTACGGCACTCATTGGTGACCCGAGGAATGACGAGAACATCTTTGTTTCACAGATGCAGCTGATGTTTCTTCGTCTGCACAACAAGTTCATCGACATGGGCATGCATTTCGAGGAAGCCCAGCGGGAGTGCAGGTACCACTACCAGTACATTGTGTTGCACGACTTTCTGCGACGTGTCTGTGATGAGGAAATTTATGACTTTGCCGTCGAGCAACTCTACCGGCATGACTTTCCCATGCTATACGGGCCGAACGAGCATGGAAAACTCGACATGCCTGTCGAATTCAGTGTGGCCGCCTATCGTTTTGGCCATTCCATGGTACGTTCCAGTTTCAGGGTCAACAGGCGTTACCGGGATATCGAGTTATTCGATGAGCGGTTCTCCACGATCGGCTTTACTCACGTGCCAGTGAGGCTGACAGTTGACTGGCGTTATCTGCTCGATATGGATGGCCGTATTCGCTATCAGAAGAGTCGCAAGATTGATGAGAAACTTGCCACCGAATTGAACAATCTGCCTTTTGTTACCGATCCCAACCCGAACAACCGCTCACTCGCGTTTCGAAATCTCGTTCGGGGAAGGAGCCTCGGGCTGCCCTCGGGACAGGCTGTTGCGAGTGCCCTGGCTGATTGTGGTTACCCGATTGACCCTGGTGTCGATCTCAAGCTTCCACAGATCACCGGGTGGAGGGGGCTTTCCAGGGATGTGAAAGAAGAGTTGTCAGAGGCGTCACCGCTATTCTTCTATCTCCTCAGGGAGAGCGCGCTCGGTGAACGCCTTGGCAAGACGGGCAGTGCTATCCTGATGGAAGTATTCGGTGGTATGTTGAGGTACTGCTCGACCTCCTACCTGAAAGACACCAGCTGGTCACCGTCGCCAGTAATCAGTGCTGCTGATCACCGTCTCACGCTGGCCGATATTGCCAACTTTGTCAGTGGTTCCTGACGACTTTCCTGTACTTCCATGAAGATGGCGGAGGAGTGATTCGCTCACCCTCCGCCACTACCGGGAAATGATTACTGGGTTCCCGGCCCCTTCTGGCACTCCGCCTCGAACTTGGCTCGCATTGCTGCCCTGCGCTGGGGCTTGTACTTGAGTTCCTCGATTTGCTTGTACATCTCCATGCAGCGATCACCCAGGGTTGGTCCAGCAGGTTCCTGGACTGCCGCGGGAACAGCAGGCTGTTGCGCTGGTGGAGTGATCTGCTCCTTCGGCAGATTCAGGTCATATTCCTCTGCATTCGACAGAGGAGCAAGCAGAAGGGTGATGAGGAGTACCGGTAATTTCATTGTGAATCACTCCATGAGTTTGGTGTCGGTGTCGGAGACATCTTATCGGGATAAATAGTCTCCGACACCGGGTTCTTAAAGATCGCCTTCCACTCCTGCCTGGACAATGCTGAAAATGTTGTTGCGGACGATCAGCCCCAGCTTTTCCAGCTCCTCGCTGAGTTCGACGCTTTGTATCATGGCATCCATGTTCAGCGTGACGATGGAGGCGCTACCGTCTGCATTTTCGATGATGGCGATACGGCAGGGCAGGAAACCTGCAAAGATAATGTTGTACTCGACCATCTGCTTGGCGATGAGCGCGTCACAGAACTGGAAAATCTCCATGCGCCTGGAGTCTTCTCCCATTGCCTTGACCTGCTCGGAGAGTGGCATGTGGGCAACAAGCTTGAAATTCAGGCTGTTGGCGCGCAGCTTCATTGAGTCAATCGCATCATCCATGTCGATGCCGTCGTCGAGCGGGCATACGATGATGTTCATGCCCTTGTCCTCGCAGCTGTCCGGCAAATCGACCATGTCCGCGGCCTGTGCATGCATGGACAGCAAGGCAGTGATCGCAAGTGAAAATAAAAGGTTAATGGTGATGCGTTTCATCAGCTTCCTCCAAAAATGGTTTGTCTATGTAGTTATCGGTGAAAAATAAAGATATCGTATCCTCTGCCTGGCAACATCAGGTTGCCGCCATTTCTCCCTCATCAGTCACCGGTGTCTCCTTCCTGACTCTTTCCTTCCTTGATTTGTCGATCCAGTTCTTGACCGCGATGAGGCTTCCCAGCCCGATAAAGGCGCCGGGCGGCAGTATGGCAAGCAGCACGCCCTTGTAGTTGGCAATCTCGATCGTCCAGCTGCGCGCCATCTCGCCGAACATCAGATGCGCACCAGAGAAGAGGGTGCCCTGGCCAATGAGTTCCCGGGTTGCGCCGAGCGTGAAGAGCACAGACGCAAAACCAAGGCCCATCATGAGCCCGTCGAGGGCGGCTTTGGGTACTGTGTTCTTGGAGGCGAAGGCTTCCGCCCGGCCGATGATGGCGCAGTTGGTGACAATCAGCGGGATGAAGATACCGAGAATTTTGTAGAGGTCATGGAACCAGGCATTCATGCTGAGTTCGACAGCCGTGACGAAGGAGGCGATCACTAGCACGAAGACAGGCAGGCGTACTTCGGGGCGAACGAGGTTGCGGATCAACGAGACGGTGGTATTGGAAAGCACGAGAACCAGCGTCGTTGCCAGGCCGAGTCCGAGGCCATTGACGGCCGTGTTGCTGGTTGCGAGCAGCGGGCAGAGGCCAAGGAGTGCCACGAGGGCCTGGTTGTTGGTCCAGAGGCCATTGTTGACGATTTCGCGATAGCTGGTGCTCATGGATTCGTTTTCGCCTTCTCAGAGTACTCTTTATACAGCGCATCTTTCTGCTGATCAAAATAGAACAGGACACGTCTTATGCCATTGACAACCGCGCGCGGCGTGACGGTTGCGCCCGTGAACTGATCGAAATCCCCGCCATCCTTCTTGACTTTCCAGCGGTCGAGTTTCGGATCCGTGAGTGATTTGCCCTTGAAGCCGAGTATCCAGTCCGATTTTTCCTTCTCGATCTTGTCACCGAGCCCGGGCGTCTCCTTGTGTGCGATCACGCGGGTGCCGAGCAGTACACCGTTGCCATCAACGCCGACGAGGAGACGAATTGGACCTGAATAACCGTCCGGTACAGTCATTTCGAACACCATGGCGGAAAGCCGGTTTGCTTTTTCACCGACATAGATCAGGGAACTCTCCTGGCCGAGAGCTTCGTGCGCATTGACCGTCAGCGGGTGAGCCAGGATGTCATTGTCGACTCGCTGCTTCGGGACGATCTCGTAAAGCTGGCGCAGAAGTGCCTGTCGTTCGTTTTCAAGAATACGGTCATGGGTGCCGAATTCGGTGACGGCGACAAGCGTCGCTCCAATGAAACCGAACACACCGAGGATCAGCGCAGAAACCAGGATGTTACGGCTCACGCGGCTTCTCCTGTTCGCCGTAGATCCGGGGCTGCGTGTAATAGTCAATCGTTGGTGCCGCCATGTTCAGGAGTAACACCGCGAAGGCGACAGCATCCGGATAGTTGCCCCAGGTACGGATGATGATGACAAGCAGACCGATCAGTGCGCCGTATATGAGCTGGCCCTTGCGGGTTGTCGTCGCAGAAACAGGATCGGTCGCAATGAAGAAGGCCCCGAGCAGCAAGCCGCCGCTGAAGACATGGAACAGCGGGTTGGGGAATGCCTCGGGTTCGGCCAGCCAGGCGGCTGTGGCGAAAACAACGACAGCACCCAGCATCGAGACCGGAATATGCCAGGTGATGGTCCTGCGCCAGAGCATGAAGAGGCCACCGAGCAGAATCCAGTTGCCAACCCACTCGCGGCCGATACCTCCGAAGTCACCCCAGATCGGACTGTTGCGGATTTCGGAGATCATCGCGCCCTGGCCAAGTTCGGTTCGCATCACATCGAGCGGTGTCGCCATGGTGATGGCGTCCCATGTGAGGCTGCTGGGCAATTCGCCCGTGAAGATGACAGCGATGGTCTGGCTCAGTGACAGCGGTGCGTTATTGAGTTCTGCCGGTGGTAGCCAGGCCGACATTTCTGCGGGAAAGGAGATCAGCAGAAAGACATAGGCTGCCATCGCCGGGTTGAATGGGTTGTAGCCAAGCCCGCCATAGAGTTGTTTTACGACGAGAATGGCGAAAATCATGCCGAGAACCGTCATCCACCAGGGCAGCAGTTGCGGCACCGAAATGGCGAAGAGCACGGCCGTGACAACCGCGCTCAGATCGGCCAGGGGCTTGAGGGTTCGACCGCGCAGCTTGAGTACGGCTGCTTCGGTTGCGACCGCTGCGAGAGTCGCAATGACGATGTTGATGATCACGCCCCAGCCGAAGTACCACCATAGCGCGATGATGGCAGGTACCAGCGCGACCAGCACTTCTGTCATGACGCGGGTGACGTTTCTGCTGTGGCCGAAATGGGGGGAGGTGTAGACAGGTAGCGACATCAGTTGTCAGCGCCTTTCTCGGATTGTTGTTCTTTTGCGGCGGCTTTCTTTGCTGCCACGCGCTTCATGGCTGCCTCGATGGCCGCCTTTTTCGCATCGTCACCACCGGCGGCCTTGCCCTTGCCACCGGCCGGCTTGTCGAGGGCCTCCTTTTTGCGACGCAGTTTTGACTTGCGTTCGGCTGCGAGACGTTCGAGACGTGCAACCCTGGTCTCGTGGCGCTTGCGGGCGTGGTCGGCTTTCCGCTTCTCCTGCTCCTTTTTCCACAGCTCTGTCTTGGCAAAGCGGTAGAACTGTACCAAAGGAATGTGCGACGGACAGACGTGCGAACAGCAGCCGCACTCGATGCAGTCGTGAATATGGTAGTCCTGCACCTTGTCGAAGTCTTTCGCACGTGCATACCAGTAGAGCTGCTGGGGGAGCAGGCGGGCCGGACAGACCTCTGCGCACTTGCCGCAGCGGATGCAGGCGGTCATGCGCGGCGGGATCGGTGACTCCTCCTCACTTGGCAGCAGCAGGCAGTTGCCGCTCTTGGTCAGTGGCAGTTCGTTGCTGCGCAGCGAGAAGCCCATCATCGGTCCGCCATAGACAAGACGCGTCGATTTACCGTTGGTGCCACCCGCCTGGTCGATCAGTGATTTGATTGGCGTGCCGATCAGCGCCTGCAGGTTGCAGGGTGAGTCGACGCCTGCGCCCGTGACAGTCACGATACGTGTGATCAGCGGACTGCCTTCCAGGACAGCCCTGGCGATTGCATGCGCAGTTCCGACGTTATGGCAAACGATGCCGATGTTGGCCGGAATGCCGTGACTCGGAACCTGCTTTCCGGTGAGAATCTCGATCAGCTGCTTCTCGCCACCACTCGGATAGAGCGTCGGGATCGGAACAATGGTCGTATCCTCCATGCCTGCCTTTTCAACCGCGGTACGCATGGCCTCGATGGCTTCTGGCTTGTTGTCCTCGATCCCGATGAAGCAACGCTGGATGCCCAGAATGTGTTTGAGAATGCCAACACCCTCGATGATCCGGCCGGCTTGCTCCCTCATGAGCATGTCATCACAGGTGATGAAGGGTTCGCACTCCGC
>JASFPB010000018.1:0-15035 GCA_050116235.1 Chromatiales bacterium
CTTCTTCTTTGCGACCTTTTTGGCAGGTGCCTTCTTGACGGTCTTCTTCTTTGCGACCTTTTTGGCAGGTGCCTTCTTGACGGTCTTCTTCTTTGCGACCTTTTTGGCAGGTGTCTTCTTGACGACCTTCTTCTTTGCAGGCGCCTTTGCTGCCGCATCGCCACCACTCTTTTTCCCGGTGGTCGCCGCAGACTTTGGAGCTGTTTTCTTCTTGCGCTTGCGGCCCTTGCGCTCTTCTTCACCGGTCATCTCTTTTTCCGGCTCTGTGAGCGGAATTCTAGGCATTTGCTCGATGATATCGACAGCGATTTCCTCGGCAAGCGGCGTGTCCGCGAGCGTATCAATGTAACGCAGGATCTCGTCCCCCTCGTAACGCTTGTGCAGCTCCTCGGTGTTCGCTTCACAGATCCGCAGGCGGTTGGCGATCGTTTCCTCGTAATCAGGCGGACGACGGGCAATACGGCTCCCGCAGACATCACACACCCCGTCGACGAGAGGCGGGCTGGAATAGATGTTGTATTCCATACCGCAACTGCCACAGTGGAGTTGTCCGACCAGACGCTCCATGATGTCATCGTTGTGCACACGAATCGAGAGGACGAGTTCGAGTGGAGCACCGATGCGCTTGAGCAGAGTGCCGAGCATTTCTGCATGCGAGGATTCGCGAGGAAAATCCTCGAGAATGAAGCCCTCTTTTGCTGCTTCCAGTGGTTCTCTGAGCGCGGAGGTCACCAGTTCCTCGGGAATCGGGGCACATGCGAGCAGAAGTTCACCGACAAGGCGCCCAAGCTCTGTTTCCTGGTTCGACATGTCGTTGAGAATCTGATGCAGATTCAGTACGGGAATACCGTATTTCTTCGAAAGCTTTGTCGCCAGGACACTTTTTCCGCAGCCCGGAGGACCAAGTAAAACGATGCGCATATTCGGAATCTCGGGAATCGTGCTTCCCTGTATAGTTATTTCTATGGCGGCATCCAATTTTTGGATTGCGCACGCCACTCAGCCCCACTAATCTAAATTCATTTTTGCGACCAGTCAAATCCCGCGAGAATTTTATGGCCTTGATCCCCGACGTCAATGCCACTGAAAAGTGGCCGATCGAGAACACGCTCAGAAGGCGCCATGGTGAGAAGGTCGACGAGGAGACCAGCTTGCGGATGCCAAAATTCGTCGGTGGCGCTTCGAGAGAGGACTCTCCGTCTGCCCGGTAATTCAGGGGACGGTTGTCATTCCCGGGATGATCAAGCCAGAGCGCTGCTGAAGTAACTGCCACATGCTGCCGGCAGTCATCTGAATAATCACACCTACATTACTTTCGATTCGAGGAGAAGAAACGATGAGTGCGAAGAACGCTTTTTATGCCCAGTCCGGAGGGGTTACATCCGTCATCAATGCATCTGCCTGTGGCGTTATCGAGGCCGCGCGCAAGCACCCGGACAAGATTGGCAACGTGTATGCCGGACGCAATGGCATCATCGGGGCACTGACCGAGGAGCTTATCGACACCAGCCAGGAATCCGATGCTGCAATTGCAGCACTCAGACATACACCTTCCGGTGGCTTCGGATCCTGCCGCTTCAAGCTGAAGAGCCTGGAAGACAACAAGCGGGAGTACGAGCGCCTCATCGAGGTTTTCAAGGCACATGACATCGGCTATTTCTTCTACAACGGAGGCGGTGACTCGGCCGATACCTGCTACAAGGTCTCCCAGCTGTCCGAGAAGATGGGCTTTCCCGTCCAGGCGATCCACGTCCCGAAAACCGTCGACAACGACTTGCCGATCACGGACAACTGCCCCGGCTTCGGTTCTGTTGCCAAGTACATCGCGGTCTCTTCACTCGAAGCCAGCTTCGACGTCCGCTCCATGGCTGCGACCTCGACAAAGATCTTTGTCATCGAGGTCATGGGACGCCATGCCGGCTGGATTGCAGCGGCTGGCGGCCTGATCGAGGACTATGGGATCCCCGTCGTGGTCCTCTTCCCCGAAGTGGAGTTCGACAAGGAGAAGTTTCTCGCCAAGGTGGATACCAAGGTCAAGGAGTTCGGTTAC
The DNA here is from genome assembly GCA_050116235.1 of Chromatiales bacterium. Taxonomy (GTDB): domain Bacteria; phylum Pseudomonadota; class Gammaproteobacteria; order Chromatiales; family Chromatiaceae; genus Sva-25. Next base: position 2,051 of record JASFPB010000018.1, read on the forward strand.
TGCACGATCGTCGTTTCCGAGGGCTGTCACTGGCCGGACGGCAAATTCCTTGCAGAACAGGGCACACGTGACGCCTTCGGTCATGCCCAGCTCGGTGGTGCGGCCCCGGTTGTTGCAAACATGATCAAGGATGCACTTGGCCACAAGTTCCACTGGGCAGTGGCAGACTACCTGCAGCGTGCAGCGCGCCACCTCGCCTCGGCATCCGATGTTGACCAGGCCTATGCGCTGGGCGAATCAGCCGTCGAAAAGGCGATCGAAGGCAAGAATTCCATCATGCCAACCATCGTGCGCGAGTCATCGAAGCCATACAAGTGGAGTATCGGCGAAGCGCCGCTTTCCGAAGTGGCAAACGTCGAGAAGATGATGCCGATGGAATTCATCACAGAGGATGGCTTCGGCATCACTGACTCCTGCAAGGAGTATCTCTACCCGCTGATTCAGGGTGAGGCCTACCCTCCCTATGACGAAAACGGCATGCCGGAGTATGTCACCCTTAAGCTGGCAGCTGTTGAAAAGAAGCTTCCGGCTTTCGAGATCTGATCAGCCAATCAGCTTTCGACTAACGAAAACGGGGTCCAGCGACCCCGTTTTTCATTTTTCACAACTGCCGATAGAGCCTGCAGTCTGCGCATAATGCTGCGCCCAGGAACCTTCAGATGGCCGAGCCTTGTTCCAGCAGCAGGTTGCCGCAGGGATCGACAAGACAGTGCCAGCCATCGGAGAGCCAGGTGGTCGAAACTTCCTCAAGAATCAGCGCCGGCCCCTCGATCCTGTCACCCGGCTCAAGGGCTGCCCGCTCGATTGATCGAACAGGGGTGTCGTAACCTGGCATCTCGACACCTGACATCTGCCTTTCTCGCCTCGATTCCTGCGGCTTGAGTGACAGCCTGGTGGCTGCTGCACGTACCCGCACACGCAGGTTGAGCATCTCGACAGGCACATCGAGCCGGTGCCCGTAGCGCATTTCATGTTGCAGGTGGAACGCAGATTCACAGGCATCGATATCCTGCCATGCCACGTTGAGCGTGTTCGACTGTCCCCTGTAACGCAAGTCAAGCGAGTAATCGCATTCAAGTTCCTCACGTGCGATGCCCTCCTTGAGCAACTCGTCAACCGCTTTGCATTCCAGCTCGCCGAAGGCCTCTGTTATCCCGGACTTGTCACGCTCCGAGAGCACGCCCTGCCAGGTCCGGGACAACTCCCTGCCGGGCCGTGTCGCGAGCATGCCGAGTGCGGAAAGCACGCCGGCGTGAACTGGCACCATCGCGCGCCGCATGCCAAGCGCTTCGGCCAGGGAACAGACATGGAGGCCGCCGGCGCCGCCAAAACTCAGCAGGCGATACTCCTTCGGATCGACACCGCGCTCGACGGAGATCATGCGCAGGGCTGCGGCCATGTGCTCGTTCGCAACGGTAATGACCCCTCTTGCGGCCTCGGTCACTGAACACTTCATGGCATTCGCAAGCCGCTGCATGGACGCCTCGGCCGCATCAGCATCCAGGTGCATACGGCCGCCGAGAAAGGCCCCGGGACGCAGACGTCCGAGCACGAGATTCGCATCCGAAACCGTCACCTCGGTACCTCCCTGCCCGTAGCAGGCCGGTCCCGGATCTGCGCCGGCCGATTCCGGTCCAACCTGCAGCATTCCGCCTGCATCGAGTCGCGCAATCGATCCTCCTCCAGCGCCAATCGTGTGCATGTCGACCATCGAGACCGCGACGGGCCAGCGACCGATATGGCCCTCGTTCGTAAGTTGTGGCGCGCCATCAATAAGGGAGACATCCGTCGAGGTCCCCCCCATATCGAAGGTGAGGAGCCGGTCATCACCTGCAAGCTCACCGAGCCAGGAGGCGCCGACAAGACCGCCGGCCGGTCCGGACAGGAGCATCCGCACTGCCTGGTTGCTCGCCTGGGCAGCATCCATGGTGTCACCGGAGCTCTGGATAATCGAGAGGGATGCGCGCGGCAAGCCCGAACGCAAGCGTTTCACATAACCTTCGACAAGCGGCCCGACCCAGGCGTTGAGCCAGGTCGCGATGCCACGCTCGTATTCACGGATTTCCGGCAACACCTCGCTTGAGAGGGAGACGAAGAGGTCATCCGGAAGGGCCTCCCGGATGCGTCGTTCCAGGCTACCATCCTTCCATGAAAAAAGGAGATTCACGGCAATGGCACGAGGCTGCTTCTGCCTGACAGCTTGCCAAAGCTCCTCGAGATCCTCCCCGGTCAGGGGATTGATGACCTGGCCGCTCGCATCGAGTCGCCCGCCGGTTTCGACGCAAAGATCCGCAGGCACCGGCGGCGAGAGGATCTCCGGCTGGAGATTGTAGAGTTCTGCACGCGACTGGCGACCGATGGTCAGAAGGTCGCCGAATCCCCGGTTGGTAATGAAGAGTGTTCTGACACCCTTGCCCTCGAGCACAGCGTTTGTTGCAACAGTCGAGCCATGAATCAGGCGCAGTTCCTCGTCCGGGATATCGAGGTCACGGATCCCCTGGAGGATGGCGCGTTCGGGCGCATCCGGCGTCGAGAGGACCTTGTGGATGCGCAACTGCACTCCATCGTAGAAGACAAAATCTGTAAAGGTTCCGCCGGTATCGACGCCGAGAAAGTTCACACGGGAATTGATGCTTTTTTGTAACATCGGGCATTCTGCATGCTCATCACACTCGAGACAAGATGCCGGAACTGCCTGAAGTCGAAACCACTTGCCGCGGGATCAAGCCCCATATCATCAACAGAAGGGTCAGCGCGGTTACTGTGCACCAGCCGAAGCTTCGCTACCCTGTCGCAAGGGATCTCCCCCGCAAGCTCGAGGGCAAGCCCGTCCACTCGGTTACGCGGCGTGGAAAGTATCTTTTGCTCGCTGTTGGCGACCTGAACCTGATGATACATCTCGGGATGTCCGGCAGCCTGCGCATCACCGGCAGAAGAGAGCCACTACGCAAACACGATCATCTCGAAATCCGGTTCGGGGAGAAGGTTCTGCGCTTTCACGATCCGCGCCGATTCGGGGTCGTGCTGCTCATCGATGACCCTGTGGAAGCTCATCCGCTGCTCGCGTTACTCGGGCCGGAACCCCTGTCGGAGGACTTTGATGGAGATTATCTCTACCGGGTATCACGCAAGCGCAAGGTCGCAATCAAAAACCTGATCATGAACAGCCGGGTTGTTGTCGGTGTCGGAAATATCTACGCCAGCGAGGCACTCTTTCTTGCCGGCATCCATCCTGCACGGGCCGCAGGCAGGGTTTCCCGCGCGCGCTGCGAAAAACTTGCAATGGCTATCAAGAATGTTCTGCAGAAAGCGATCAGCGAAGGTGGAACGACTCTGCGGGACTTCATCCGTGAAGAGGGCCAGCCGGGCTATTTTGCACAGCAGCTCAACGTCTACGGCAAGAGCGGCGAAGCATGCCCGGCTTGTGGCAAACCAATCAGCAGCCGGGTTATCGGGCAGCGCTCAAGCTTCTACTGTAGCCGGTGTCAGAAATGAAAAAACGGAGCCGGGCGGCTCCGTTTACAGAGAGAGTTTCCGGTTCCGGAGGCTACTCACCTGCAGCCGCCGTGATCCGCTCGTACTTGGCCATGAGCTCTTCCTGCGTCTCCTCGTGATTCGGATCGACGAGTATGCAGTCAACAGGACAGACCTCGACACACTGCGACTCTTCATAGTGCCCGACACACTCGGTGCAGAGATCGGGATCTATCTCGTAGATCTCATCGCCCTGATAGATAGCACCGTTGGGGCATTCGGGTTCGCAGACATCGCAATTGATACATTCATCAGTGATATAGAGTGCCATCGGGAAAACTCCAATGGGTCATTGACCCGTGAAATATTACTGTTTGCTAATTATATCGTGCCTGAAGCGCTTTTTTAACTTCAGGATGCACGAAATCCGAAACGTCGCCACCCAGCCGCGCCACTTCGCGCACGAGACTCGACGAGATATAGGTGTATTGCTCCGCCGGTGTCAGGAAAACCGTCTCGATGTCCGGTGCAAGCCGGCGGTTCATCCCGGCAAGCTGGAACTCATACTCAAAATCCGAAACGGCTCGCAGACCACGCAAAATGATGCTGGCGCCATTTTGCTTGGCAAACTCGATCAGCAGGTTGCCAAAAGGAACCACCTCTACGCCCGGCAGATCGGCGAGTACCTTTCTGGCAAGCGCGACACGCTCCTCGATATCCCAGACCGGCTGCTTCCCGGCGTTCTCGGCAACAGCAACGATTACCTTGTCGAACAGGAGACTGGCACGGCGCACAATATCGCCATGGCCACAGGTAATCGGGTCAAATGTCCCGGGATAAACTGCTGTTTTCAATACACTCGGCCTGCATACACAGATAGAGTTGCATCTTGCTTGCTGGAGGAGAAAATGACAAGCATTCAGGCAAGTGAATCCATGATTCTTGCCAGTTCGAAATCACGTTCCGTGATTCCTCCTGCTTCGTGGGTCACCAGGTAGACCTCCACTTTCTTGTAGACATTGCTCCACTCCGGATGGTGGTTCATCTTCTCTGCGCGGATCGCAGCACGCGTCATGAATCCAAACGCCTCGACAAAATCCGGAAAGATGAATTCACGGTGCAGCTTGCCATCATCCAGTTGCCATCCACTGTCGATTTCTTCAAAGGCCAGACGGATTGCTTCATTTTCCATCGGTTTCATCAGGTCTCTCCACTTGCTGTTGATGTGTGACCAGTTGCCAGGCATGGCTGGCAAACCAGAAGGGTTCATCGCTGACAGACTCGACACTCAGGCGCACGGCGCTTTCACGCTTTTCGTCTGTGCCCTGCACCATAGCCATGGCCGAGGGTGCCGGCATCGGCCCGTCCTGGAGAGCCGGCTCTCCATCGAGACCCGGAATCAGCTGGCGTGCACCAAGGCGCCAGCCCCTCTCGTTGTAAAACAGCTGCCAGGATGCTTCGACAAGCGCATCGGCGACCTTGAGGTAATCCTCTTGCTTGCTCAATGCTCCCCAGGCACGCAATCCCTCCGCGACATAGAGATAGTCGGCCAGTGATGCTTCACCCGACTCTCCCGGGCCATCGACACGTCTGAGACTCTTGCCGTCCCACAAATCCAGCGACCAGCGCGCCAGTGCCTCTGCAGCCTCTCGATATCGCTTCTCATCGAACGCTGCCGCTGCTTCTGTAAAAGCCTTGAGCAACAGGCCGTTCCAGGCAGCCAGTTGCTTGGTATCCCTCGGAGGCAAGCGCTTGTCGCGTGCATTCAGCAACTTGAGACGCACGGCTTCAGCCTGCTCCGGGTCAAGCCCCTCCCGATCCGAGGCAAAAGGCAACGCCTGTCCCGGCAGCTGGGTGCCAAAGGGGAATTCCCACCAGGCCAGGGCGATTTCCAGCTCCCTCTCATTCAAGGTCTTTGCGAGCTCCGAGTAGGACCAGAGGTAGGGACCACCCTCCTCTCCGGCTTCGTCGACCGCCGACAGGCTGGCAATATACCCGCCGCTCTCACCCCGCATCCGGTCAAGCACGAAATCGAGCGTATCCCTGGTAACAGCGCGGTAATCTGGCCTGTTCAGAATCCTGGCAGCCAGCAGGTAGAGCGAGGCGAGTTGCGCCTGGTTATAGAGCATCTTCTCATAATGCGGCGTTTCCCAACCGGGATCGACGGTGTAGCGAAAAAAGCCGCCTGCAATCTGGTCGCGCAGCCCCTTTCCTGCCATCTGGTCGAGCGTCAGCACCAGAAAGTCATGCAATTCCGGAGATGGTTCCTGCTGCTGGAGCCGCAGCAAAACCTGCAGCTGGGGCGACATCGGAAACTTGTTCTGGTCTCCGAATCCCCCCTGCAGGTCATCACCCAGCGAGAGTGCCTCTTGACGAAGCCTCGCCGCGATTCTCGCGGCATCCGGCAATTCCACGGCTGGCGAGGCGGTTTTTGATGCCTGCATGCGTTCCACGATGCCACGTGAAAAGGAAATTGCCTTCTCACGCTCGCTGCCCCAGAACTCCAGTAACCTCTTGAGCAACGCATGAAAATCATCGCGTGGCAGGTAGGTCATGCCGATTAATGGATAACCGTCCGGCGTCAGGAAGACATTGAGCGGCCAACCCGCCGTACCCTCTGTCGTTTCGGTGAACTCGATCAGCCATGCATCGAGAGCCGGTTGCAACTCGCGGTCGATCTTGATCGGAAGAAACGACTTGTTCAGCAATGCAGCAATGTCAGCATCCTTGTAACTCTCCTGCTGCATGACGTGACACCAGTGGCAGGAGAAGTAACCACTTGAAATGAACAGCAGCCTGCCCTCCTCTTCAGCCTCCTCGAGAGCCGCCTCTCCCCAATCCCGCCAGTCGACAGGATCATCTCCATGCATGGCGAGATAGGGCGACATGTGGTCCTTCAGTGCATTGGCACTCCCCACCGGGGGAAGCAGGGCCAGGACAACCACCAGAAGAAGCACCTGATCATGTCGGGCAATCACTCTCTGCTTACACTCCAGCCATTCTTTTCGTATGCCCGCGAAGGTAAACTTGTCCATCCACCACCTGACAGGATTGATAAATTCCATGTATGAGTTTAATACCACTCTCTCCGGTAATTACGACGAAGCCCTCGAAAAAGTCCGCTCAGTTCTCATGGAAGAACAGCTTGGCATCGTCAGCGAGATCGACGTGCAGGCCATCTTCAAGGCAAAGATGGACAAGGATATCCCGCCCTATCGCATTCTCGGCGCATGCAACCCGAAACTTGCAGACCAGGTGCTGGCCGTGGAGCCGAATGCCGGCACGCTCTTGCCCTGCAATCTGATTGTCCGGGAAGAGGCACCCGGTTCCGTTGTGGTGAGCTTCATGGATCCGGAAACGGTTCTCGGCCTGACGGATTCGGATGCGGCGAAAGGAGTCGGCAAGATCGCGAAAGAAAAACTGCTGAGAGTTGTCGAAAAACTGAAGGGATAATTGTTATCACCACGAAGAACACAAAGTTCACGAAGGCTGACACAACAGGCAACTTTGTGCTCTTCATATTCTTTGTGATGAATCCCTCTCCCGATCACTCCCTCAGCCGGCTGATCATGCAGCCTCGATAAAAGACACTGCCTGGAGTGGTCTGGAAACTGAACGATTGAAATATTTACCACGAAGAACACAAAGGTCACGAGGGTTAACACAACAGACAGCTTTGCGTTCTTCGTGTCGTTGGTGGTGAAAATCTATTTCGGCAAATCCTGCAGCTGGCGGTCATGCAATCTGGAGAGGAGCAGTAACGCAATGATTGCGCCAAGCAGTGCGTACCACATGTCGGACTGGGTATCCCAGACATATCCCTGGGTGCCGAGAAAAGCCTCGGCCGCCTCTTCCGACAGCAGTGCGACCCACCATTCGAGCAATTCGTAGAAAGCGCTCAGCGCCAGGGAGAAGCAGACCACCAGGAAAGCCAGCCATCCCTTTGCCCTTACCACGTCGAAGCGCAAAAGGATCTCGCGCGCTGCAATTGCCGGAATGAAGCCCTGGGCAAGATGCCCGATCTTGTCGTAGTTGTTGCGCTCGCTGCCAATGAGTTCCCATAGCCAGTCAAACCAGGGAACCAGCGCATAGGTGTAATGCCCGCCGACCATGAGGATAACCGCGTGTAGAAGTGCGAGCCAGTAAAGCAGTGGCGTGAGAGGGAAAGTGTTGCGCGTCCAGACAATGACAGCCAGTGCAATCAGTGCAGGCGTTACCTCGAGCCACCATGTCGGGTAGTCATGTGGCCCGATCGCAGACCAGGCCAGAACACCCAGAAAGATTGCGAGCCAGATGAATTTCACTCTCTGTGCGCCTCTGCATTCAGCAAAAAGCCCCGCAAGGAAAGCGGGGCTTCTTTTGTGCTGTGACGGGCGAGCAGGGTCTCACTCGTGTGCAATCGGTTTCTCCGTGAAGAGATAATCCTTGAGTTCCTTGTCCATTGTGGAATCCTGGCGACGGATCCATTCAAGCACCATGGCGGCATGCTCCTTCTCCTCGTCGCGGTTATGGGCGAGAATGGCCTTGAGCTCGGGGTCCTTGCATGCATCGACGCGCTGGTTGTACCAGTCAACGGCTTCAAGCTCTTCCATCAGGGAAATGATGGCGCGGTGCATATCGCGCGTCTCGTCAGAGAGTTCTTCAATGGGTTCGTGGTAGCCTTCGTTTGCCAATTTTATAGCTCCGTTCAGGAATCGAGATCATCAACGAGTGAAGACCTGATGTTATCAGGAATCGGGTCGACACTCTGATTGTAATTCGGATGATCGATGCCTGCCGAGATCGCAGCACCACCCTTGGCCGCGGCGATCATCCCACCGCTGAGCTCAAAACGCATGAAGTGCACGGAGGAAGTCTTCTCTTCACTATCTCGCTCAAGATCTTCGTCAGAGATGGCGTAGACCTTGTCAAAACCCTCCACACGCACCCATGTCTTGTCTTCAATGCCCACGAGTTGTGCAAGCGCCGCCTTGCGCTCTTCGATCTGGGGATACTCCATCATGAACGTCGCTTTCCAGTTGTGTCCGTCAGGGATCAGCGGATTGTATGCATCCAGCTCTTCCGTGATGCCTTCGCTTTCGAAAATCTTCTCGATGCGCAACATCTCCTGGATCTGGTACTTCATGGTCAGTGCGTCCTCGAAATAGAGGGTCGCGTTCTCGCCAATCGGCAGACGACGGTTTTTCTTGTGTTCCATCACCCTGGTGCGGAACTCGGGACGAATCTCGGAATACTCTTCCAGGGAATAGAGATCTTCTCTGCTCAGGTGTGACATGACATCAAACTCCGTAAGCTTTGCGTATGAGTGAAATGGGATGCTCTGGCTCCGACCCGTCATCCAGCCCGTTGGCGATCTGGTGACCGGCCATGATGCAGTCGCTGGTGTAGGCGTCGGCCTCGAACTTCTTGACACGGTTGACGACGGGGCGCGCGATCTTCATGGAGATGTCGTGATACTCCTTCTTGACCGCATAGGTGCCGTCGTGGCCGGAACAGCGCTCGATGGTGTCGACCTCGGTTCCGGGAACGAGCTGCAGCATGTCGCGCGTCTTGTTGCCGATGCGCTGAACGCGCTGGTGACAGGCGACGTGGTAGGCGACCTTGCCGAGTTCGTTCTTGAAGTCGGTTTTCAGCTTGTCGTGCTTGTGGCGCAGCATCAGGTACTCGAACGGATCGTAAATGGCCTCTCCGACCTTGATCACATCCTCATCATCGGGAAACATCAACGGCAACTCTTGCTTGAACATCAGGGCGCAGGAGGGAATCGGCGCCACGATATCCCAGCCTTCGTCGACAAGCTTCGCCAGCACGGGGATATTGGCATTCTTTGCTTTCTCAACGGCCTCGAGGTCACCCAGCTCGAGTTTCGGCATGCCGCAGCATTGCTCTTTCGGAGCCAGGGTCACCGGTATGCCGTTGTGTTCGAAGACCGCTTTCAGATCCTCGCCGATATTCGGGGCGTTGTAATTGCCATAACAGGTTGCGAACAGCGCAACCTTGCCACTGGTCGGGCCAGCAGGTTCTGCGCCCTCTCCGCTCGAGGAATCGAGGGTCTTGCGCATGGTCTTGCTGTGATAGGAAGGCACCACTGCATCAGCACTGACACCGAAACTGCTTTCGAGCATTTTACGGAAAGTGCCATTCCGGTTGGCGGCGTTGACAATGCCGGAGACGACCGGAATGCCGGCCAGTTTGCCAACGCTGTCAGTGCTGGTCAGGACCTTGTCACGGGTGGATGCGCCCTGTTCCTTGTACTTGACAGCCTTGGCGCGCAGCATCAGATGCGGGAAATCGACGTTCCACTCATGAGGCGGCACATAGGGACACTTGGTGAGGTAGCAGAGGTCGCAAAGGTAGCAGTGATCAACCACCTTCCAGTAGTCATCCTTGGCAACCCCATCCACCTCCATGGTTTCGGATTCATCCACGAGGTCAAAGAGCGTGGGAAAGGAGTTGCAGAGGCTGACGCAACGGCGACATCCGTGGCAGATATCGTAGACACGCTCCAGCTCGTTGAAGAGGTCTTGCTTGTCGTAGAATTTCGCCTCTTTCCAGTTCAGCGGATGCCGGGTGGGGGCCTCGAGGCTGCCTTCTCTTGTTGCCATGCCGATACTCCTTCCAGAGTGTTGTTATGTGAGAAACGGTATGTCGTCCACAGAGTGTTGAAAAGGTCTCGTTTGATCAGAGAACTTTCCGACAATCTGCTCCCCCGGCAGGCCGGGGGAGTCATCAGTCACGCCGGTTGATTAACCTTCGAGGTTATCCAGCGCCTTCTGGAAACGGTTCGCGTGGGAACGCTCGGCCTTGCCGAGAGTTTCGAACCAGTCAGCGATTTCATCGAAGCCTTCATCGCGCGCAGTCTTGGCCATGCCCGGGTACATGTCGGTGTACTCGTGGGTTTCGCCAGCGATGGACGCTTTCAGGTTGTCCGAAGTACCGCCGATCGGCATGCCGGTTGCCGGATCCCCGACTTCTTCCAGATACTCCAGGTGACCGTGTGCGTGGCCAGTTTCGCCTTCAGCGGTGGAGCGGAAAACAGCAGCCACATCGTTGTAGCCCTCGACATCGGCTTTTGCCGCGAAGTAGAGGTAACGACGGTTGGCCTGGGATTCGCCTGCGAATGCATCTTTGAGGTTCTGCTCGGTTTTTGAGCCTTTCAGTGACATGGTATGTATCCTCCGATTGAAAATTGGGAACCGGTCGACCGGTCGTGTCGGTTGTGCCATCGCTGACACACAGCCTTTCACAATTATGAATGCATCTCGTGAAGAGTTGCATTTCTCCTGATACTGGTCATCTTTGTTCAGTTCACGACCAGCACAACCAATAACACTCAAGTGTGTTTTGATGTACGGAGTCTATACAAAGCCCCCATGAATTAAAAATGGATAATGACAACATGTTCGATAGGTCACGCCTATCACATGCAGCCTTGTTGAATGCAGGCATAAAAAAAGCCCGCAAGGCTGATGCCATGCGGGCTTTCGATGGCCAGTCTCGCGACTGGCAGACAGCAATCAGCGCTGTGCAGGTGCAGGTGCCGGAGCTTGCGGAGCCTGGGGCGCTGCAGGAGCAGGCTGCTGGTACTGCGGGTATTGCGGATAGGCAGGCTGCTGGTACTGCGGATAGCCGTAGCCGTAACCAGGATAGCCACCGCCGTAAGGCATGCCGTAACCGTAACCGGGCATCATCGGACGACCGCCCCATGGGCCACCACCGTAGCCGCCATAGCCATAGTCGTCATCGTCGAATGCCTGTTCCATCTCTTCCATCCAGTAACGCGGATCCCACTCATCGTAGGGGTTACAGTCGGGAATGCCCCAGCACTTCCAGTCTTCGTCGTCGTCGAAAAAGAAAGCAGATGCGCTTGCGGAGACGGCCAGCAGGGATACTGCCATCATCGATTTCATCAGAGTTTTCATGCAAACCTCCTAAATTCAGAACTGTGTTGTGAAAAAACTCACTGTGAATTTTTCCAGCAAGTCAGTGGCGGTGCATTGACGTGCATCAACAAACTATAACACAAATTTAGCAAATACTAATATTATTTTTGATTGTTTGATCCAGGGCGATCTGAAACAATCCCGCCCTTGCCTTGCTCGACCACCTGTCATGCTGACTGAAATTGTAGCCATTCTTGCCGGATTTGCATTGCTGATCTGGGCTGCAGACCGTTTCGTAAGCGGCGCTGCCGCCATCGCGACCAATCTCGGCGTCTCCACGCTCGTCGTTGGCCTGACGATCGTGGGACTTGGCACTTCCGCACCGGAAATTCTCGTCTCTGCAATCGCAGCCATCGATGGCAATCCAGGTCTCTCTATAGGTAACGCTATCGGCTCTAACATCACCAACATCGGCCTGATTCTCGGAATCACAGCGCTCGTCATGCCCCTTTCGGTGGCGTCGAGAACGCTCATGCGCGAGTATCCTCTGCTGCTTGGCATCAGTCTCCTCACGATGGTGCTCCTGCTGGATCAGCACCTTGGCGTCATGGATGGCATCATCCTCATCGTCCTGCTGATCGGCGTGATCTACCTGATGTACAGAACCGCAAGGAAAGGCGCAGACGCCGAGCTCGCGAGGGAAATCATTGCCGAAATGCCTGAAACCATGCCAACCGCCAAGGCTGTTCTCTGGCTGCTCGCGGGACTTGTCGGCATGATCATCGCCTCGAGACTGCTGGTTTGGGGGGCGGTGGAGGTCGCCCGCCTGATCGGCGTCAGCGACCTCATAATCGGCCTGACCGTCGTTGCGATCGGCACCAGCCTTCCGGAACTCGCAACGAGCATCACCAGCGCCCTGAAGAACGAAGCTGACCTGGCGATCGGCAATGTGCTCGGTTCCAATCTCTTCAACCTGCTCGCGGTGCTGCCAATTGCGGGACTGGTTGCGCCCGGTGATATTTCCAGCGAGATACCGCTTCGGGACATGCCGGTCATGCTCGCGCTGACTCTGGCGATTGCCGGTGTCGCCTGGTCGCGCAAGGGCACACACGAAATTGCTCGCAGTGACGGCATACTGCTACTCACAGGATTCCTGGCCTACCAGGGATGGATTGTCTACTCGGTACTCCAGACTGCATGAGCGCCCTCTTCTTCACAAAGACAATCATTAGCACTCCTTGCCCCGGAATTACGCAATAGTAACGTTTAAGCATCTTCTGAAATTCTTTAAATAATTGAAATTTATCTATTTTATATCCTGCAAATCATGACGATTGCAATCTCGGAAAAACAGCCAGCCCCTTAATCCAGTGTCCTGGTGAAATTTTCTCCACAGAGTTATCCACAAGCCGGAATGAGACGGCTCTGAGCATCCCTCTTTCTGGTAGATTGCTTTCATGAACGCTCGGCTGATTCTCCGCGTGGCCGTACCAGTGCCGCTCTACACCCTACTCGACTATCTGCCACCGGAGGGAGTGTCTGCGGAGTTTCTTCATCGGGGCTGCAGGGTCGAAGTGCCAATCGCAGGCCGATCGAAAGTAGGAGTGATCTGGGAAGTCTGCGAGCAA
>JASFPB010000019.1:0-14396 GCA_050116235.1 Chromatiales bacterium
AGATTTTTCGGCAGTACGAAGACGACATTTTCCTGTGTGCCGTGCCTGTCGATCACCTCGTCGGCACCCAGTGTCCTCAGTCGTGCCACGACATCCTCGACGAGAATCTCCGGGGCAGAGGCGCCGGCGGTAACCCCGATCATCTCCGTTCCGGCGAGCCAGGCGGGGTCGATATCCCCTGCGCCGTCAATCAGGTAGGCGCGCTTGCCACGCTTTTCAGCGAGTTCACGCAGCCGGTTGGAATTGGAGCTGTTGGGCGAGCCGACCACGAGGATCAGATCGCAATCATCTGCCAGGTGCTTGACCGCATCCTGCCTGTTCTGTGTGGCATAGCAGATATCGTCCTTCTTCGGGCCCATGATCCTGGGGAATTTTTCCCGCAGGGCCTGGATGACCTCGGCAGTATCATCCATCGAGAGGGTCGTCTGGGTGACGTAGGCGAGCTTCTCGGGATTCTTGACGGCGAGGTTGCGCACGTCCTCGGGCGTTTCGACGAGCAGGATTTCTGCGTCGCCATTGAGTTCTGACTGGTATTGTCCCATGGTGCCCTCGACCTCGGGGTGTCCCTTGTGACCGATCAGGATGACGCTCTCGCCCTGCTTGCAGTGGCGCACGACTTCCATGTGGACCTTGGTCACGAGCGGACAGGTCGCGTCGAAGACCTGCAGGCCGCGTTCCTCCGCCTCCTGCTTGACCCGTTGCGCAACCCCGTGGGCTGAAAAAATAACGGTCTGTCCATCAGGCACATCATCGAGCCGGTCGACGAAGATCGCGCCGCGGTCGCGCAGACTGTCGACGACGAAGCGGTTGTGAACGACCTCGTGACGTACATAGATCGGTGGCCCGATCAGTTCGAGCGCTTTCTCGACGATTTCGATGGCGCGATCGACGCCTGCGCAGAATCCACGTGGATTGGCGAGCAGCACTTTCATAGGTCCATGCCTGAATCGTTGTTGACAGAGAGTATACGGACTCTAAAGATAACATTATTGCCAGCGAGCGGGTGGTTGAAATCGACCCTGACCTGCTCCTTCTCCACCAGCATGACGGTGCCCGGGATTTCCGTACCGTCCTCGTCCGTGAAAGCGATGATCTGACCTCTCTGCGGCTCGATCTCCTCCGGAAACTCGCTCAGCGGAATCAGCTGCACAAGTTTCTCGTCGCGTGGTCCGTAGGCCTGTTCCGGTGTCAGTTCGAAGGTGTGTTCATCCCCCGCTTTCAGGCCGTAGATAGCCATCTCCAGCGTCGGCACCATGGCCCCTTCGCCGATAGTGAGGGTGGCCGGTTCCTCGTCGAAAGTGGAGATCGCCTCCTTGCCGTCGAAAAGGGCCAGCGAGAAGTGCATGGTCACGCGGCTGCCGCGCATGATTTCAGCTTCTTCAGCCATTGTCTGTTTCTTGTGCGATCTTTTTCAGTGCAGGTACTGACAGGGCGTAGGTTTCAGCGTGTGCAAGGGCACGCTTGAGCCTGGCCGGGGCGCTGCGGCCCATGCACTTGTGCTCCGGGTCGCCTTCGAACGCCGTGACCATGGCCGCGAACAGCGCCTCGCGGTCATAGTTGTTGCCGGTCAGGGCCTCCTGGATATCGATGACGTCATTACCAACGGCACGCGCGAGGTCCTCGTGGACGGCCCAGAGTTCACCCACCGTTCCGCCGGTTTTCAGGCCGGCGATATTGGTCGTCAGGATGTAGAGATTCTTGACCACGAGTTCGAACTCCATCGCACCGGCAGAGTCGAGGACGCGCACCGGGATGTCGATAGCGCCGAGAGCCTCTTCGAGTGTCGCCGCGCGTGGCCCATGAGCAGGTGAAGGGATGATGACTTTGGCATCCTGCCCGGGCTTCTTTTCGAACCAGACGGAAATGACAGTAGAATCCGGGAAATCGGCGTAATCATCCGGCAACAGTTCATTCTGTAACAGCAGGAGCTTTCTCTTCCAGGCATCAGGCAGTTTCTCCAGGGTCGGATGCAGGTCTGCCTCGCCAACGGCTATGACCACGACCTCGGGCTCGCCAATGGTTTGCACCAGCTGATCGATATCTGTGGTCCGCGTCACGGGGTAGACGGGATGTCCGGTCCGCAGGTAGCCGCGTGCGAAGACGCCGCCCATTTCGCCGATTCCGATGATGACTACCGGCGCCTTGTTCATGGTTTCCATGCTTTCTCCTTGATTCCGGCCTGCTGGTTGACGAGCCGTGCCAGTACAAACAGCAAATCGGAGAGTCGATTCAGATAGACAGAGAGTGCGGATTCTACCTCTTCCGACGCGTCAAGCGTCAGCACGTCCCGCTCGGCGCGGCGGCAAATGGTGCGTGCAGCATGCAGCTGGGCTCCCGCGGAGCACCCCCCGGGGAGGATGAAATGCGTCAGTGGGGCCAGCTTCGCATCGAAATGGTCGATGCAGGACTCGAGATTGTTGATAGCATCATCCGGCAGCTGCATGCTGCGGGCTTGTGCGAGTATGGCGCCGATGATGAAAAGCCTGTTCTGGACATCGAGCAGACACGCCTCGATCCCGTCACGCTCGTCATGCGTTGAGAGTGCAACCGCGAGGCCGATCGCCGCGTTGAGTTCATCGACAGAGCCGAGTGCAGCAACACGCGGAGATACCTTGCCAATACGATCGCCATTGGCCAGACCGGTCGTCCCCTTGTCACCTGTGCGCGTGTAGATGCTGCTCTTACCCATCTCTTGACTGCCTAAAGCCTGATTGTGAGGCCGACGATACCATTGATGCCCTCGCCGCGGTATCCTGCGACAGGCTCATAGCTTGTGTCAGCAAGATTCCTGACCTTTCCGAACAGACGGATATCACGACTGATCTCGTAACTGAATCCGCTGTTGACCAGGGTGTAGTCGTCGAGCGGTGCATTCCCGAAGCTGGCCGGGCTGATATCGACACGGTCGCCATAGTATTGCAGTTCCATCCAGAACCCGAGCTTCCGCGTGGCCTGGTAATCCAGCATCAGTGTCGCTTTTTGGCCGGGCCTGCGAGGCAGGCGCTCCCCCGTCGCGCTGTCACGCGCATCCGTGTAGCTGTAGTCGAGTGTCAGGCCGACATTGTGTAGCGGGCGATATTGCAGGTAGAGCTCTGCACCGTCGATATCAGCGCGGGCAATGTTGTCACTTGTACTGTTGAAAAGGGGGTCATAAACGACCTGGATCAGATCTTTGATACGGGAGTGATAGAGGGTTATGCCGGTCTTGAGTGCCCTGTCAGGGAAACTGTAGTCGATCCCTGCTTCGATGCTGCTGCTTTCTTCCGGCTGGAGATCCGGATTTCCGCGATAGGCGCTGCCGAAATTGTTGGGACTGAAGCCGTAGAGCTCGTAGAGGCCGGGGGCCTTGAATCCGGTGCCGGCGGAAAGATGCAGGCGACCGTTTTGCTGTGCAAATGGCAGAGAGCCTGCAAGGCGCCACGAGACTACCGAGCCGAAGTCATCGTAATCCTCCAGCCGAATGCTTCCTGTCACAGACTCGCGGCGCGTGCCGGTCCACTGGTCCTGCAAGACGAGGCTGCTGCTCGATGTGTCTGCATCTGTGTTCTCTTCGATGACGAAATCCCCAAAGTCGGAGCCGAAAGCAGAAAAACCCGACGAGAGGAGGGTATCGCGCCGGTAACCTGCGATTGCTGACAAGTCGTGCCCCTCGATTGCATAGCTACTGAAACGTGCTTCGACACTCTGGTGTTCGCCCTCATAGCGGGTGTCGATGAGATTCTCCGTGGGCAGCTGACGCGGATTTTGCGAGCGCCTCTCTGTTTCGAAATGTTTGAGGCTCAGCTGCATGCTCCAGTCACCACCAGCCGGCCTGTGGAGAAGCTGCAGTTGTCCGCCTTTTTCCCTCTGGTGAAGCTGCCAGTCAGGGTCCTCGTAGAGAAATTCATCGATATCCGTGGTGGAATCCCTGAAATAGCCGAAAAGTTCCATCCGGGTGGCTTCGTTCAGATGCCACTCCAGTCGGGTATTGAAATCCGTGTTGCGCAGGCCGTCATCTTCCGCTGTCTGACCTCTGTTGCCGTAGGCTTCCTCCTGAGCCACGGCCGTTTGCCCGTCGCTCCTCTGGTAGGCGAGTGACAGCTGGTAGCGGAAAGCATTTGCAGAGCCTCTTGCAGTGATCGCGGACTCGAATGTGCGGTCGTTTCCTGCCGCGAGCGTCACTTCCTGACGCGGCGCGAGTGAACCACCTTTTGTGATGATATTGACCACGGCCCCGATCGCACTCGAGCCGTAGAGAGTGCTCAACGGTCCACGGACGATTTCGATGCGTTCGACACCATTGAGTCCCATGTTGGAAAAATCATAGGCACCAGCTGGCGATGAGGGATCATTGAGTACCATGCCGTCACGCATGACGAGTGTGTGATTGGAATTGGCGCCGCGCGCGAACAGCGATGTGATCTGTCCTCGTGGGCCGCTTCGGACAACGACGATGCCGGGGACGTTCTCGAGAGCTTCAGCGACATTGCTGTAGCTGCGTTTTTCGATCTCCTCACCAGAGATGACAGTCACGCTGCCTGGTGCCTGTTCGAGCGCCGTTTCGTTGCCTGTCGGCGTAATCACAATCGTCGTGGGTTCTTCTGCCCGGGCAATGACAACCATGCCCAGCAGCAGAAAGCTGGCTGGAAGTTTCATAAGTTGGTTCCTGCGGGGCGCCCGCCGCGCCATCGGGAGTCAGCGGCCAGTTATGCCGCGCCTGTTTCAGGGCCGGTCTCCGGACTTCCAACTCTGGTGATACCCGACGCCTTCCCGTGGCCGGTGGCGGTTGTCGAGGATCTCGTTGATTACCGTTGCGGGGGCAGTGCCGGATTCACACCGGCTTCCCGATTATCCAGTCGTCTCACGGGGAGAGAGTGGCACCCTGAAGGCACGCGACTATAAACAAGGGAGTGACAGGGGTCAACACGGCGCCGTCGAAGGTGCGGCGCCAGGGTGTCGGAGTGAGATGCGGAGGCGTGTTGCCTAGCTGACGAGAATCTGGCTGACGACGAGATAGGAGAGAACACCGACGAGCGCGGTGACAAAGGTGACTTGCAATGTGATGCAGAGTCCGGGGATTCCACGGCAGCGTTTCATCAATCCACAGGGCTTGCACTCTTTCATGGGCGCTCTCCTCGACAGCCTTTTCAGAAACATGCGGGTAATCCTACAAAGATGACAACTTGCTTACAAGGGTTTTTCGGGAACTTTTTTTACAGGATTTTTTTGTTCGCGCAGACCGCATCAATCCAGTCATAGAGCGCATCCGCGGAACGATTGAGGATTTCCGGATCATGCATGACATGCGTCAATAAATTAAGCCCCTGGCCACGTGCGAGCAACTCGATGGCATAGTTCCTGCATAGCTCAGGACGAAAGCCGATTTCCTGGAATTGCAGGGAGAGATATTCGAGGAACCTGTCGAAAAGCGCGCTGGCGGATTTCTGGAGCTGTCGCTGGTCTTTTCCGAGTTCCGTATTGAGCGACCCCATCGGGCAGCCGTACTCGGCTGTCGACTGCCTGCTGTTGACGAGCATCCTGACAAAGCGCCGGAGTCGTTCCACCGGTGTACGGTGTTCCCTGTCCCACTCCTCGAGCATCACGGAGATAGCATCGAGTCGGTAATCGATCGTGGCGAGCAGTATTTCGTCCTTGGTCTTGAAATAGTAGTAGATATTGCCACGCGGCACGCCTGATGCCTCGACGATATCGGTAAAGGAGGTCCTGTTGTAGCCCTGGCGATAGAAAAGGCGGTTGGCCGACTGGACGATGCGCAATCGCGTCTTGTCGCTCCTGGAGACCATCAGTCAGCGAGCAGGCGTGCGATCAGGAGTCCATCGAGGGGTTTGAGATAATGGTCTCCGGGTGTCATGAAGGAGCTCGCCCTGCCGTGGAGTACGGGAATCATGTTCATGTCCTGGCTGTAGACCGGCACGATCCTGTCTCCCTTGCTGCCAACTCCCGGTACCCGAATGACAGAAATGAAGTCGATTGGCGGATGCTCCTGCCTGTTGAGCCAGTCGAGCACCGAAGCCCGGTTGCCGGGGAGGAGTTCGCGGTAGAGCTGGCGGGATTTTTTCGCCCCCCGGTAGTCATTGCCGCCGACGACGCGCTTGACAGTCTCGATCGGCGGACCGTGATCCTCGGTAATCTCCAGTCCTCTGGCGGCGCGAGGAGTACCGATATGGGGTGAGGCGATGGTGATCAGGCGTGTCACCTGTTGCGGGCCAAACTCCACAAGCAAGAGCCGTGCGACGACGCCGCCGGCCGAATGGCCAACAAGGATGATCTCCTCGCCGGGGTGGCGTCGCTGCACGGCCAGCAGCTGTTGCTGCAGGCTTGTGGCCTGATTTGGTAGTGGCGCCGTGGAGAGCAGGTTCGCGGTGTAGACGGTTTTCGCATAGCGGGGCGCATCGGGAGGGATAGAGCGATTTGCTAGCAGGTGGCCACCATAGCCCCAGCCGTCAAGCGCCAGTGTGCCGAGGATGCCATGGCGGGCCCAGGTTTCCCCGCTGCTGAGGTGTCCGTGAACAAGGAGAGTGACCTCTGCATGGATTGCCGCGGGCAGTATGGACAGCAATGTTGCAAAAATGAGTCGTCTCATGAAGCGTCGTGCCCTGAAAAAGATGATCGTTACCGATTCTACATCACGGCCCTGCATCCGGGCGACAGGCCGATGGGGAATGCTATGATGGCCGAAACATTCAATGAAGGCTGATCCGGGCGATGTGTGGAATCTGTGGTGAAATGCGATTCGATGGCGTGGCCGTCGAACAATCCCTGCTGGACCACATGAACAGCCGTCTCGAGAGGCGGGGGCCGGATGATGCCGGTCTCTTCATTGATGGCAGCACCGGGTTCGGACATCGTCGCCTGTCCGTCATCGACCTCTCGGAAAAGTCCCATCAGCCGATGGTTGATGAGGATCTCGATCTTGTCCTCGTTTTCAACGGCGCCATCTACAACTACCGTGAGTTGCGTGCCGAGCTGCGCGAGAAGGGTTACAGCTTTTTTTCCGATGGTGATTCCGAGGTCATCCTCAAGGCCTGGCACGAATGGGGCGAGCGCTGCCCCGAGCATCTGCACGGCATGTTCGCCTTCGTGATATGGGACCGCAAACGGCAATGCTGCTTCATGGCGCGGGATCGCTTCGGCATCAAGCCGCTCTATTACTCGCTCGATGATCGACGACTGCGCTTTGCATCCAATACCCGGGCACTGCTTGCCGGCGGCGATATTGATACCTCGATTGATCCCGAGGCGCTGCATTTCCAGTTCACGTTGCATGCCGTTGTGCCGGCACCGCGCACCATAATCAACGGTATCCGCAAGCTCGAGCCAGGTCACAGCCTGACCATCAGCAGCGATGGCTCAGCCGAGCCGCGCCGCTACTGGTATCTCGAGGCGCATCGCCCTGCGCATCCGATGAGCGAGGATGAGTGGGTCGAGGCGATTCATGCCGCGCTGCGACGTGCCGTGCAGCGTCGCAACGACGTCGCCGACGTGCCGGTGGGCGTGCTGCTCTCGGGTGGTCTCGACTCAAGCCTGCTCGTGGCCCTGCTCGCAGAACTCGGAATGCAGGACATCCGTACATTCTCGGTTGGTTTCGAGGATCAGCCGGAGGAGAAAGGCAGCGAATTCGAGTATTCCGATCAGGTTGTGGAGCGTTACAAACCGCAGCATCACAAGTTTCTCGTGCCTAACGCGGAAGTCCTCAAGCGTCTGCCCGAGGCTGTTGATGCCATGGCCGAGCCGATGTTCGGTCAGGATGCAGTTGCTTTCTACCTGCTTGCGGAACAGGTCTCCAGGCAGATCAAGGTGGTCCAGTCAGGGCAGGGCGCCGACGAGGTTTTCGGGGGCTACTTCTGGTATCCGAAAATGCAGCAGGAGAGTGGCGAACCGGTCGAGCGATTCCGTCGCCACTATTTCGATCGCGATCATCCGGAGTATCTGCGCATGGTCACTGACAAGTATGCCGTGAGCGATATCACGGGTGACTATGTTGCGCAGCGTCTTTCTGAAAGCGGTGCAGAGAGTTTCATGGACCAGGTGTTGAGACTGGATGTGACGACGCTGATCGTCGATGACCCCGTCAAGCGCGTCGACAACATGACCATGGCGTGGGGTCTCGAGGCGAGAGTCCCCTTCCTGGATCATGAACTCGTTGAACTCGCAGCGCAGAGTCCGCCAGAATTCCGTCTCAGGGAGGAAGGCAAGTATCCGCTCAAGCGTATCGCCCGTGGCATCCTGCCGGATGCAGTCATCGACAGACCGAAGGGCTATTTTCCAATGCCGGCACTCAAGTACGTGCGTGGCGATTTCCTTGCCTTCATGCACGATATTCTCGATTCGCAAGTTTGCCGCGAGCGCGGCATTTTCAATCGCAAGTACATCGACATGCTGCTGGCTGCACCAGAGATGCATCACACCCGAATCCAGGGCAGCAAGCTCTGGCACATGGCAGTCTTCGAGTACTGGTTGCAGAGACATCTGTGAACGGGCACTTCTCTCCAGCTTTCACCGGGGTTCCGGCCGTGATTCGCAGCTGAATGAACCTCGACTGCCTCACAACTGCCGAGATTAGCGAGAGACTCCGGACAGAGACCCCGCCAACCCGTGACATACCATTCGAGGGGCAGGGCGCCGCACGCGAGGCGGGTGTGTTGATGCCGCTTCTGCGCAAGCAGGATGCATGGCATCTCCTTTACATTCGCCGCCCCGAGTCAGTGCATGATGATCATAGCGGCCAGGTCGCTTTTGCTGGTGGCAAGCGGGAGTCTGAAGACGCGAACCTGCAGCAAACAGCTCTGCGCGAAGCGTGGGAGGAGATCGGTATCGAGCCAACAGATGTCGATGTGCTGGGATCGCTCGGGAGACATCACAGTATTTCGCGTTTCAGCATCATGCCGGTTGTCGGCGTGATCCCCTGGCCCTATCCACTCAGGCCGAATCCCTCCGAGGTTGCTTCCGTGTTCACTGTTCCGGTGGGATGGCTTGCCGATCCGGGCAACGTCGAGATCACGTATCGGCGTATCGAAGGGTATGCAAAACCTGTTCCTGTAGCTTTCTTCAGGCGTTACCAGGGAGAGTTGCTCTGGGGGGCAACGGCTCGAATGACGATCAGTTTCATCGAGCAGCTGCGGAATTACCAGGCTTCCTGACGGGCCTTCGTCAACGCTCGTTCGTCCATCGTAAACCGAGGCTTTCGAGTGCGTTGAGCAATGCCTGCATGGCGGCTTCGACGTATGCGAGCTCTCCTTTGAGCCCGAGCTCGATCTTGCGAATGCCTTCGTCGGAGTGCAGCGGCAGGCTGAAAAGCCTTGTCTGCGGGTGGGTATCGATGATCTCCTGCATGAGATCGATGAGTTCACTCTCCGGCACATCGTGCACGTAGATCTCGCGTTCGATGTAATTGTTCCCGCTGGTGACAGGGTAGTGATTATCCAGTACCCAGGCCATCATCGGGTGTGCCATGACCGGGAAGCCTGGCAGGAAGTGGTGGTTGCCGATCGAAAAGCCTGGAATCCTGTTGTAGGGGTTCGGAATCAGGTCACAGCCTTCGGGGAGATCAGCCATGAGAATACGTTTGGGATATGCCTCCTCGCCGAATTTCTCCTCGATGATTGACCTGGCTTCCGGATGTCGTTTCAGCGTGGTACCTGCGGCGCTGGCCGCGCACTGGCGTGTCAGGTCATCCGGTGTAGCACCGATACCCCCGAAGCTGAAGACGATGGTGTCGCTTTGCATGGAGTCGCGCAGATGCGACTCGATCAGGGCTGGTTCATCACCGATATACTGTGCCCAGGAGAGGCGCTCGCCACGCACAGCAAGCAACTCGATTGCCTTTTCGAGATGACGATCCCTGCGCCTGCCGCTGAGAATTTCATCGCCGATGACAAGAATGCCGTACTGCATGGTATCGGGAGAACAATAAAAGTGTGGATAGAGGCCCGGGCTACCTTGCCCGGACCTCCTTCACGAGGCTGTCTTGCAGCCAGGCAGGCTCAGAATGAGCGGCGGGGACGATCCTCGCGCGGGCGTGCCTCGTTGACGCGCAGGCTGCGGCCGCCGGCGTCGCTGTCGTTGAGTGCATCGATAGCTGCTTGAGCCTCGTCGCTGTTAGGCATTTCGACAAAGCCGAAGCCCTTGGAACGGCCGCTTTCGCGATCCATGATGACGCGTGCAGAGGAGACTTCCCCGTGCGCTGCGAACATGCTTTGAAGTTCATCGTCTCTGACACTGTATGGCAGGTTGCCAACATAAATATTCATCAAACTTTTCTCGTACAAAAAAAACAGTGCGTCATTTGTCGAATGCCGGCGAACCTGACGCAACGGTCCGATAGCAGTATCTGTCAGGTTGTCTGCATTCCCCGGAAACTGCAGAAAGTGACTGTACGTAAACCCGGAGAGAGAAAGCGCAGAACTATCCGTAGTGCCATGAAGAGCGAATCAACCAGCAGATGGATGCAATCTCACCCTATTCAGGGAAGAAAAGCAATCACTTTCAGCAGCGATTTAAACCACATTTAATGACATTTTGATGAATTGCGTTCAATCCCCGACATCCCGGATGTGAACTGCTTTCCAGCTTGGTGTATAAGAGTGGGGAACCAACCTGCAGAAACAGCATCATGTCAGAAGCCAGAATTCCTGCGAAATCGCCAGCGCCGCTCGATCTCAAGAAGGGTGAAACCCTCTACTGGTGTACCTGTGGTCGATCGAAGAACCAGCCGCATTGTGACGGTTCCCATGCTGGCACAGATTTCACGCCGCTCGAGTGGACCGCTGAAAAAGATGGCAAGTATTTCTTCTGCCAGTGCAAGCGAACGCAAACCCCGCCGCTTTGCGATGGAAGCCACAAGAAGATTACGGAGGAAGAACTCGATGCTTCGGAGGGTATGCAGCGCGTCTGGTACAAGGTTGCCGAAGCCGGCGAAATGCAGGAGAAGGAAATCCGCACCGTGCAGGCGGGAAGCGCAACCATCGCTCTGGTTCGTTTCAACAGCGAGTATGCGGCCCTGAGCAATGCCTGCCCGCACCAGGGTGGTCCACTCGCTGAAGGTTCGATTGAATGCGACCAGGAGAGCGAGGAGTGCTGGCTTCGCTGCCCCTGGCATGGCTGGGATTTTCACCCCCTGACCGGAAAGTCGCCCGGGTCCCATGATGACGGTGTGCCGACCTATCCCGTCGAGGAGCGTGATGACGGTATCTACGTCCAGGTCAAGGAAGAGAAAGAGAGCAAGCGCACAGTGGCGAATCTCATGGCCGAGACGATGGTCAACTGGGGAGTCAAACGGGTCTTCGGCATGGTCGGCCACTCCAACCTCGGCCTGGCTGATGCTTTCCGCGTTGAGGAGGAGAAGGGCAGCATGACCTATATCGGTATTCGCCACGAAGGTGCTGCTTCTTTCGCCTGTTCGGGCTATGCCAAGCTCAGCGGCATGCCGGCAGCCTGTATGTCGATCGCGGGCCCGGGAGCCACCAACCTCATGACAGGGCTATGGGATGCCAAGGTGGACAGAGCGCCCTTGCTGGCATTGACCGGGCAGGTCAATACGCAGGTCTTCGGGCCCGGTGCATTCCAGGAAATCGATCTTGCCGATGCCTTTGCACCCGTTGCTGCCTTCAGTCAGACAGTGCTGCCAAACAGCCGGCATGAAGAGCTCATGACGCTGGCACTGAAGAATGCGACGGTACAGCGTGACGTGGCCCACCTGATTTTTCCCGACGAGGTCCAGAACATTGCCGTCGCCGAAAGTGCCGCAGCCTCAGGCCCGGAAGGGCGTATCGGTTCCGAGATCATTCACCCTGACGAGGATGTCGTCGCGGAGGTGCTGGAACGCATCCGCAAGGCGCAACGTCCGGCCATTATTGCGGGTTATGGTGCACGCGGGAGTATGGATGCTGTCATTGCACTTGCTGAAACCATCGATGCACCTGTACTCACGACCTTCAAGGCAAAGGGACAGATACCGGATCATCATCCGCTGGCTGCCGGCGTGCTTGGACGAAGTGGTACCCCGGTCGCAAGCTGGTTCATGAACGAGGCGGATCTGCTTGTCGTGTTTGGTGCCTCCTTTTCGAATCATACGGGCATCACAGCGAAGAAACCCATCATCCAGGTGGATTTCGACCGCATGACGCTCGGTAAATTTCATCCTGTCGATATCCCTGTCTGGGGTGAAATCGGTGTGACAGCCGAGCGACTGAATGCCGACCTCGGCGATTTCAAGCCACGCGGAGATGCGCGAGCGCAGGTCGCCGAGCGCTGGAAAATCTGGCGTGAGGAGAAGCAGCGCCGGGCGGCGCGTGACAACGGCAATGGGCTTGCTTCGGCCTGGATTTTCGAGGTGCTGTCCAGGCTCTGCCCTGAAGATGCCGTGATTGCAGTCGATGTGGGTAACAACACCTACTCCTTCGGCCGCTATTTCGAGTGTCGACGGCAAAGGATACTGATGTCGGGCTATCTGGGTTCAATAGGCTTTGCACTGCCTGCGGCGCTCGGTGCCTGGTGTGCAACCGAGGATTTCGAGGCTTTTCGCGGACGCAAGGTGATCGCGATCAGCGGTGATGGCGGCCTGGCGCAGTACATGGCCGAGTTTACGACAGCCGTCCATTACGGCATGGATATCACCCATATCCTGCTCAATAACAGCGAGCTTGGAAAAATCTCCAAGGAGCAGCGCGGCGAGAACCGGGAAGTGTGGCAGACGGCGCTGCGAAATCCTGATTTTGCCACTTATGCAGACAGCTGTGGTGGACTGGGCCTTCGCGTGACGGGGCGCGACGAACTTGCGCCCGCACTCGAGAAGGCGCTGGCGCATGAGGGAGCCTCCCTGGTCGATATCCTGTCGGACAACAGCCTGTTGTGAATCGCTGCATCGCCGGCTGGCCGGGGCTATAATCCCTTCGGCAGGACATGAACAGAGATGGCAATGGGTAGTGGCCAAAAACCGTTTGCCTCTCCGGTTGAATTCCTGACCCGCTTTCCCCATATTGTTAGGTCATGACACTCACCACATCGACGTAGAAGGTAAGCAAGATGGACGTACTCGATCGCATCAAAGAACAGGTAGATGATAATCCCATCATCCTTTACATGAAGGGTACTCCCCAGTTTCCCCAGTGCGGATTCTCCTCGCGTGCGGCTGCCGCACTGCAGGATTGTGGTGTCAAATTCGCTTATGTGAATGTACTGGCCGACCCGGAGATTTTCGAAAACCTGCCACGTTTTGCAGACTGGCCGACCTTCCCGCAGCTCTACATCAATCAGGAGCTCGTCGGCGGTTGCGACATCACCCTCGAACTGCATGCCAGCGGTGAGCTCAAGAAAATGGCCGAGGAGGCTGCGGCCAACTGGGAAGAGGAGGGGAGTGAGGCCTGAAAGCGCCTGCTCCCGAGTGACCAGAGGCGATCACTTGATCGCCTTTTTCTTTTTATGGGTGTCTCTTCCTGATTGACCGCCAGCTCTGCCGGCAAGTGTACCGATCAGGGCGATGGCGACGGAGGTTCGTTGGTGGCACCCTGTTCGGATGCGGTCGGCGCCTTGTACCAGGAGAGTTTCTCGTGCAGCTCCACGACCTCTCCGACGATGATCAGTGTTGGCGGCACAGGCTTTTCGCGCTCGACAATCTCGGGCAGCGTCGCGAGTGTTCCAGTGAAAACCCGTTGCATGTGTGTCGTGCCCTGCTGGACGAGAGCGGCGGGCGTATCAGGTGCGCGACCATGGGCTTGCAGTTCTTTCGCGATCACCGGTAATCCCTTGAGCCCCATGTAGAAAACAACTGTCTGGTGCGGCTGTGCGAGCTGCTGCCAGTTGAGATTCATGGTGTTGTCCTTGAGATGCCCCGTAACGAAGGTGACAGACTGTGCATAGTCCCTGTGCGTCAGTGGGATGCCTGAGTAGGAAGCGCAGCCGGAGGCTGCCGTAATGCCCGGAATGACCTGGAAAGGGACGCCTTCCTCGGCCAGGGTATCGATCTCCTCGCCACCCCGGCCGAAGATGAAGGGATCACCGCCCTTGAGGCGAACGACGCGCTTGCCCTCCCTGGCCTTGTCTGCCAGCAACCTGTTGATGTCTTCCTGGCGCATGGCATGGTTGTCACGTTCCTTGCCGACATAGATTCGCTCGGCATCTCGCCGGGTCATATCGAGTATGGCCTTGGCGACCAGACGATCGTAGACAACCACTTCTGCCTGCTGCATACAACGGAGAGCACGGAAAGTTAAAAGATCGGGGTCGCCCGGTCCGCCGCCCACGAGGTAGACCTCGCCCATGCCGTTGCTCGGCTCGGTTGAGGCGAGCGACTTCTTCAATACAGTTTCGGCTTCCTCCATGTGACCCGAGAAAACGCGCTCTGCGACGGCGCCCTGCAGCGCATTGTCCCAGAAGCGGCGCCGGTCCTTGGGATCCGA
>JASFPB010000020.1:0-14367 GCA_050116235.1 Chromatiales bacterium
TGTTTTCTCGAGAACCAGCTCGTACGATTGTTGTCCCGATTTGAAGCTGAAGCTGTCCAGAAGGTTGATTTTCAGTGGCGTTGGAATCTCCGGAGCGGTATTTATGAACCAGAGTTCATATTTCCTGCTGGCGGGCGCCGGTCCCATGCCAGAAAACCTGATAGCGCTTACCGACAGCAGCTCTTGCTGATTGAAGAACATCCCGAGATCCAGTGACAGTGAAACAAGTCCGTTGGTGTCGCGCCTGCGCTCATCAATGCTTGTCGGTATCTCCTTGCCCGCATAAATCGCCTTGAAGAGCAGCAGTTGCTGATCCCTGACAGCGGAGAGGGCCGCTGTCACCTCGCCAGAATCGATGGCTGCTCTTACGGCACCGACATAGGCCGCATTGGACATCGGGTCGTAACCAATCTGATTGATGCTCTCTGGTTCGAAAGGCTCGAGGTAGGTGATCGGATAATGCTCTGTAGCAACTGGCGCAGGGAAGAACCGGCCATTCTCGTTACGCTGGTTGATCGAAAAGGTCGCGAAACCACGTTCCTTCATGGATTCGATAAAGGTTTCGCGTTCCTCCCCGAGTACTCTCGGCATCCAGTCGATATGCTTGATGAATGCCTGTCGTTTGAGCAGTTCCTGGGTAAAGATGCGGAATTGATCAGCGTCCACGGCCAGGGAGGAGGCGAAGAGGGCAGAGACGTTGTTGAGCGTCTCTTCACTGGTGTTGAGTTTTTGCAGAACCGAATCTTCGATGAGACCAGCAGAAACGGAAAAGTCGCTTTTTATCTGCTCGATGATCATCTGGTAGACCCATATGCACGCGAACAGGGTCAGGGTTGCCCCGATCAGCAAGATCAGGAGCATCGCTGGTTGCTTTCTTCTGAAACCGGCGGAGCGCTTCACGCTGCTAATTCCCGACTTTGACCGCCTTTCGAAGAATATTGTCTGGCAGCTGTATGCCGGCCTTTTTCAGCAGCCCGGTGTTGGCATAGATATTCCAGCGACGGTTGGCGACAATCGGGATATCGGATGGCTTGCTTCCATCCATGATTTTGAGCGCGACTTTCGCTGCCCATTCACCCTGTTCCCGGGGGATTTTTGTCATCGAAAACATGTTGAGGTTGATCATGAATTCATGATGTCCGACAGTAAAGCGTCTTGTCTTGTCCTGAACATGTGCTTCTGCGGCTTCCTGATCCCAGTCGACGATGCCTGCCTTGTTCGCGAGTATGATGAAATCCGCTGTCTCCTGGGCATCAGTGAATTTGCGCTTCCAGGCATCAAATGATGTCACCATGCCGTCTGTGACAGTGATGCCACGCGATGAGAATATTTTTTTGTATCGATCGTAATTGCTGCGTGTCGAGGGAACATCGCCGCCGATGAAGATACCACTGTTTGCATCTGGCAGGACTGTCTGGATCACCTTGAGTAAGGGATCGATGGAAATGATTTCCAGCATCCCTGTCACATTGGGATAGGGGAAACCATATTTCTCGGCTGACCAGTTGACACCACAGAAGACGAAAGGAATCTCGGATTGGCGGTAATAGGGTTCAATGACATAGCGCGAGGCGTTGTCATCAGCGGCAATGACGACATCGGGCTGCATCGAATCGATCAGGCGTTTGGCCATTTTTGCCGTTGATTTGGCGTAGGCTTCGCCGGTATTGCGCTTGGTATCGAGGTAAAAAGCCTCTATGCTGCAGTTGTCTCCCAATGTCGCGCGTATTCCTTCCTCGATACCATCCTGCCATTCATAGCCCTTGTGATAAGAGGCCAGAAAAAGGCAACTCCTGGCAGAGACCTCTGTCGTCATCAGAAGTACGAGTAGTGTGATGAGTAACGGCAAAGGCGCTTTCAGTTTCTCATACGTCATTCCCATGCCCCTTCAGTTTCTGTCGAACTGTTATTCATTAGCGCAAAGCATACCACTATTGATCGCCGGAGGATCATCAATAAAGAGGGTGTTCACCGGCGAAATCACAGCCATCTGGCATGATTCAACTCTTTTTTCTTCCCGTCATGAAAAACTGGTAGAGCAGCGGGATAACGATCAGGGTCAGCATGGTCGAGAAGACCAGTCCCCAGACAATGGCTGTGGCGACTGGCCCCCAGATCAGTGACTTGCCACCAAGCCCGGTGGCGAGGGAGAAAAGGCCTGCAACTGTGGTCAGCGATGTGATCAGGATAGGGATGACACGCCTGCGAGCAGCGTAGAGTGTCGCATGCATGACGGACATGCCGGCCTGAAGGCGCGAATTCGCGGCAGAAATCAGCACGATCGAAGAGTTGACGGCTATACCGGCGAGTGCGACAACGCCATAGAGGGTATAGAGGCTCAGAGGTGTTGAGGTCGTAAAGAGTCCGAACACGACACCGGTAAAAGCCATGAAGACTGTCGTGATGATCATGAATGGTTGCCAGTAGCTGCCGAACTGGGTGCCGAGAATCATGTACATCAGGCCGATACCAACCATGAGGAGCAAGCCCAGTGCACCGAGCGCTTCGTAGACGTCATCAAGGATACCCTCGATATTCAGATCAATACTGGGATAGCGCTTGCTGATTGCGTTCCAGCCCTCCATGATTGCATCATTTGCGATCTGCTCATTGGTCAGGGTCTTGTCTATATCAGCCTCGACAGTAATGGCGCGTCTGAAGTTATAGTGACGGATATTGCCAATTCCCGGCAGGCGCTGCTGCTCGAAGAGCGAGGCCAGGGGTACCTGTCTGCCATCCGGCAGCGTCATGCGAAATTGCAGCATATCGTCGATGTCCGCAAATTGCCGTTGTGAGGATTTCACGCGAACCTCGAGTTTCTGGCCATCGTGGCGCATCTCGGCAACGATGAGGCCGTCAATCAGGAGTTGCATGGTGCGATTCAGCTCTGCAGGGCTGATCCCGGCGCGATTGACGGCATCGTTGTCGAAACTCAGGACCAGCTCGGAACGGCCGCGGCTGGCATCATCGCTGATATCCTTGACACCCACGACCCCGGCCATGATGTCACGCAGATCATTGGCAGCACGCCGGATTTCATCATAGTCGTCGCCGCGTACCTTGATGCTGATAGCCTTTGCTTTTGGTGGGCCACCGGAAAGCTGGAGAAAGGAAATCTGTGCAGGCCCGGGGATCCCGCTTACATCCTGACGCATCCCCTCGATCATTTCCTCGACACTGCGCAGTTCCGGCGTTTTCGGATTAAGACCCACAAGAATCTGTCCGAATCTGTCTCCAAGACGTGGTTCCATGTCCGTAAACATGTTGCCGCTGTAACTGATAATGGCCCGTGCCTCGCCATCGCGAACGTGGCTTTTGACCTTTTCCTCGATTTCAAGCACTTTTTCCATTGTCGCCTCGATACGTGTACCCGGCGGCATTTCGACATTGACGTAGAAGAGACGGATCGTATCCGCAGCAAAAAAGTCGTAGCGGATCTTTCCCGTAGCGACGAGGGAGACAGCAGCGAAAAACAATAACAACACACCTGCAAGCGTCCACCAGCGGTAACGCATGAAGCGGCTCAGGACGCGGACATAATTGATCTGGATCCAGTGCGTAAAACGCTGTCGAAGCAGCTGCATGCGCGAAGGCTTGCGAAAGTTGATCCCGGCGAAGATCACGTGTGCAGGTAGCATCCAGAAGGCTTCCACGAGTGACATTCCGAGCGCCACGACCACGACGATCGGGATGACCTTCATGAAATCTCCAAGAATCCCGGGCACGAGTGTGAGTGGACCGAAGGCGGCCATGGTGGTGAGTACGGCCGTCAGGACGGGAAGTGCGACCTCCCTGAGTGCGCCGATTGCGGCTTCCAGGGCATCCATACCTCTCTGGATGCGGTAGTAGATGGATTCGACCACCACAACGGCATCATCGACCAGCATGCCCAGCACGATAACGATGCCGAGCAGCACCATGACATTGAGTGTCTCGCCAATGGCATAGAGCACCCAGAAAGTTCCCGCGAGTACAAAGGGGATGCCGATCGCCGTCAGCAGGGCAATGCGTGAGCCGAGAAAGAACCAGGTGACAATGATTACGAGGACCAGGCCGATCAGTGCGTTGCGCTGCATCAGATTGATCGCGTTCGTGGTGACCGTTGTCTGGTCATCGGTCAGCACGAGTTCGACGCCTGTCTGCCGGGATAGCGCATTGCGCTCGTCAATAAATGCCCTGAGTCGATCGACAAGCTCGATGGTATTGTTGTCAGCCTGCTTGAAGACCGCGAACAGCACCGAGGGTTTGCCGTCATAACGCGTCATCATGTCGGGTCTCGCGCGCGCGCGTGTGACGTTCGCGACTTCGCCGATGGTGACTTCGCCGCTGCTACCGATGATCGGGCGGTTTGCGAGCGAAGCGGGATCCGCGTCGCTGCCGACAAGGCGCACGAGCCAGTTGCGATCACCGATACGGGACTCACCGGCGGCGATGTCCTGAAAAAAGAGTGCCACCGTATCTGCGATTTGCCCCGGTGTGAGCTTCAGCGCCTGTAACTTCACCGGATCGATGGCAACCTCGATTTCGGGATCCGTCAGACCGATCGTGTCAACGCGGTCGACACCCCGGATCCGCTCGAGCGCTTTTTCAAGATTCCAGGCCTGGAGACGCAGATTTTCATCATCGGCCTGGCCAACCACAGCGATCGATGCGGTCGGATAGGCATTCGCGCTGGTGATCTCGAGTATGAGAGGATCTTCCGCCGCTAGCGGTAATTCCGACTCCTTGTTCTGGATTTCGCGACGCAAGTCACTGACGCGCTTGTCGAACACGCGCTCGCTGATATCCTGAAACCGGACAAGGATCGAAGAGACGGAACCGCGACTGTTGGAAGAGACGAATTTGATATCCTTGATATTGCGCAGGGCATCCTCTATCGGATCCGTGACCTTTTTCTCGACATCCAGCGCCGACGCTCCCGGCAGGATCGTTGTAATGACAATCCAGTTGAAGTTGAGTGTCGGGTCCTGCTGGCGTGGCAAGCTGAGATAAGACCAGGTACCAACAGCAAGGACCAGCACGAAGGCCAGGTTGACGAGTACATGGTTACTGAGCAGGCGTCTGATCATTGACTGCTGCCGGTGGTGCTTTTTTCCTCTTCGTACTCACTGGCCGCGAATGGCAGCTGCGTAACGGTATCTCCATCATTGAGACTGTCCCGACCCTCGAGAATCAGCAGCGTTTCCGGTGGCAGCTCGACGACGGCAGGACGCCCCTCGAGTGCCTGTTCGAGCACGCTGAAGCGCGCCTTGCCATTCTCGAGCAGAAATACGCCGAGCAGGGAGTTGCGCCTGACGAGATACTCGGCAGGGATGACCCTGTCACTGAGAACCCATATGAGCCTGCCGGCCGAGCCGGCCAGAGGTGTTTCATCTGTGAAGCGGAAACGCACCTCGCTGGTTCTTGTGGCTTCATCGAGAAATTGCACTGCGCTGCGTAGTGTGACGGGATATCGGATGCCTCCCGTTTCAAACCACTGCTGACCGCCACTGGAAAAACTGTCGAGCTCGACTGGATTCAGTCGGGCGCTGACCTCGAGCGCATCGGCCTCGACGATTTTCATGAGCGGGGTGCCCATTGTGGCGAGCATGCCTCTCTCGGCCATGCGTTGCGTGATGAATCCATCGAATGGAGCGGTGATGCTGCAGTTTTCTACCTGGATACTGGCCTGGCGTATCGTGGCTTTCTGGGCATCGATTTGTCCCGCAATGCGTGATTCCTCGCTCTTGCGCTGGTCGACTTCCTGGTCGCTGATATTACGTTTCTTCAACAAGTCATCGGCGCGTCTGACCTGTTGGCGTGCAAAGTCGTATTGTGCCTGGAACTGCCGTAATACGGCCCTGGACATGTCGAGTTCTGCCTCCGGGCGACGGCAGTCAAGCTCCACGAGCAGATCTCCTGCAGATACCGTGTCGCCAGTGTCGGCATGCATGCTGATTACGCGTGCATTGAGTTCTGCAGAGATCACAGGTGCATTGAGTGCGATGACAGTTGCCGGCGCGGTCTGCTCCTGCACGAACCAGAGTTCCTTGAGGGGTTTCACGGTTACCGGGGTAGATGCTGCCAGGGTCGCAGGTAGCAGAATAAAAAGGGTCAGAAGCCATTTCATCGCTGTTTCTCCGGAGGGAGTGCTTTACGATCCAATGGCTTTCTGTGATGTGAGAGGAGATGCTTGCGATGTTTTCGAATGAAATCCCGTTTCACGGTCATCACACTGATCCCGAACTCGATAGTGAAGCGGATGCCTGCGGTATGCTGCTGGTCAAGAAGGGATTCCAGTATGTCGAGTTTATTGTTGTATCTGGCTTCCATGCGATCAAGTTTTTGCTCCAGGTCAGTGGTCTCCAGCAGGTGCGAGAAAAACATCAGCACCAGGAACTCGGAACGGATGCTCTCGTCCGGCTCTGTTCCGGTCAGGGACTCGATGAAATGTGCGTGACCCTGCTCTGTGAGGGAAAACAGACGTTTCCCGGGATGGTGCCCCCCTGTCTCAAGACGGCTTTTGACATGCCCCTCCTTTTCGAGCTGTTTGAGTGCCGGATAGATGGAACCGTAGCTCGCTGCATGGAAGTGATTCAGTGAACGCTCGAACAGCTGCTTGATGTCATAGCCGGTTGCATCGCCCATTTCGAGCAGGCCCAGACAGAGTGTCTTGAGTTGCATGACATGTAATCCGTGAGATGGGACACAGCAATATATATTGTGGAACGATATATATCAATTCGATATATCTTTCACAATATCTCCCGAAAGTGACTTGCTGGTTGCGTCCCTGGCATGGCTGAATTCCGGGCATTCACATTCCTCACTGCTGAAGGATTGAGGGCAAAGGATATCCGTGCAAGACCGCGTCAGGGGCTTGTCACAGGCGGGAAGCAGGGAAGGGTGAAGGCGTGCCAAACAGGTCGGTCACCCTTGAGCTGTGCTCAATAGACATCGTAATGCTTGATCTGGCGACGGATATTGCGCTGAACGATGATACCGTTGATTTGCCACTTCATGCCGTCAAGGGGAATGTCCGGGTACTCGCTGTTCTCAGCCACCAGACGTTCACCATGTTCGTCGTTGACATACTTGCGAAACCAGTTGGAGCCTTCGACTTCGGCAAAGACATAGGCCCCGCTCGAGCAGCTGCTGTTCGGCTCGATGATGATGACGCACTTGTCCGGAAATTCCGGTTCCATGCTGTCGCCGAGCACCTGAAGGGCGAAGGGCTCCGAACTTGCACAGCTTCCCAGGCTGTCGTCTTCTGTTTCAGGAACCTCGATCTTGATTTCGGGAAATTTGCTTACTGTCACCGCGTGAATTCTCCGGGGAATGAAAACCTCCTCACGTTATAATTCTCCGCATGTTTGTACAATCCAGCAACCCCGTCTGATGCGCGGTTACCGCGTCACAGAGCGCCAGGGTGTCCGCGATCATTTCAGGCTACACAGCCTTGGCGTCATATTGCCATTTCTGTGGGAATACCGCGGCCGCGCACTGCTCGCGCTCCTGTTTCTGATACTGGCCAAACTTTCGCTCATCGGTGTCCCACTCGTACTGAAGGAGATTATCGAGCTGTTCGAGAAGGGCGACACGGCATTGCTCGTGCTGCCTTTGGGACTCATCGCCGGTTACGGCCTGCTTCGCCTCTCTTCCTCGCTTTTCAACGAGTTGCGTGATTCGGTCTTCGCCCGGGTTCGCTATCACGCAATGCGACGGCTCTCGACCGAGGTCTTGCAGCACCTGCATGGCTTGTCGCTTCGTTATCACATGGAGCGGCAGACCGGTGCCATCAGCCGTGATCTCGATCGCGGCGCGCGCTCTGCAAGCACCATCCTCAACTACATGGTATTCAACATTATCCCGACAATCGTCGAGTTCCTGCTCGTGGGCGTGGTGCTGGTGACCCTCTACGACATCAAGTTTGCGCTGATCACCTTCGGTGCCATTGCAGCCTACTTTGCCTTTACTTTCTCGATTACGGAGTGGCGGATGGACTTTCGTCACCACATGAACAGGCTGGACTCCGAAGCCAATAACCACGCATTCGACAGCCTCATCAACTACGAAACGGTCAAGTACTTCGGGAACGAATCCCTTGAGCTCAGGCGCTACAACGATACCCTCAACGAATGGGAGCAGTGGGGCGTCAAGAACCAGACCTCGATGTCACTTCTCAATTTCGGTCAGGGGGCGATCATCGCCATCGGCGTGACCCTGATCATGTGGTACGCAGCCAACGGCGTTCTCACCGGGCAGATGGGGATCAGCGACCTGGTACTCGTCAGTACGCTGATGATGCAGGTCTTCATTCCGCTGGGATTTCTTGGCATCGTATACCGCCAGGTGAAATATACGCTGGCAGATATGCAACGCCTTTTTGACCTGATGCAGCTGACGCCGGACGTCACCGATCAGTCGGATGCGCCTGATCTCGAGATCCGCGAAGGTGTGATCGAATTCCAGGATATCGATTTCCACTACCAGCCCGAACGCGAGATCCTCCACAAGGTCAACTTTCAGGTTCCCGCTGGCCACAAAGTCGCTGTCGTTGGCCACTCCGGAGCTGGCAAGTCGACCCTCGCCAGATTACTTTTCCGTTTTTATGATGTCACCGGCGGCAGTATCCTGATCGATGACCAGGATATTCGTAACGTGACACAGCATAGTCTGCGCGCCGCTATCGGAATCGTCCCGCAGGATACAGTACTCTTCAATGAAACCATTTACTACAACATCGCCTATGGACGTCCGGATGCAACACGTGAAGAAGTTGCCGAGGCCGCACGTATGGCGCATATTCTCGACTTCATCCAGCAACTGCCGGGCGGCTGGGAAACGCAAGTCGGTGAGCGAGGGCTGAAGCTCTCCGGTGGCGAAAAACAGCGCGTGGCCATTGCGCGTGCGATTCTCAAACGGCCCCGGATCCTTGTTTTCGACGAAGCGACCTCGTCTCTCGACAGCCGTACCGAGCAGGCGATCCAGCTCACACTCTCGGAGGTCTCCCGCAGCCACACCACGCTCGTGATCGCGCATCGCCTCTCGACAATCGTCGATGCTGACAGCATCATCGTCATGGAAAATGGACGTGTCATCGAACAGGGGACGCATCAGGCACTGCTTCAGGCAGCAGGACATTACGCCGGCATGTGGGAATTGCAGCAACAGGAAGAGGCGCATCAGCA
Organism: Chromatiales bacterium; assembly: GCA_050116235.1. GTDB lineage: Bacteria > Pseudomonadota > Gammaproteobacteria > Chromatiales > Chromatiaceae > Sva-25. The sequence goes on from JASFPB010000020.1 coordinate 9,171, forward strand.
GGAGTCAGCTGCATGAAAACCTATCTGGTTGGCGGTGCTGTGCGCGACAGCCTGCTCGAATTGCCGGTAAAGGAGAGGGACTGGGTTGTTGTCGGCGCAACACCGCAGCAGATGATCGATCTCGGATACAAGCCGGTAGGTAAGGATTTTCCCGTCTTCCTGCATCCTGAAACAGGCGAGGAGTATGCGCTTGCCAGAACCGAGCGCAAGAGTGGCCATGGTTATCGCGGTTTCACATTCCATACAGATCCCGGTGTCACGCTGGAACAGGACCTGGTCCGTCGTGATCTGACCATCAATGCGATGGCGATGGATGGCGACGGCGCACTGATCGATCCGTTCGATGGTCGTGAAGATCTCGATCAGGGACTGCTGCGCCATGTCTCTCCGGCCTTTCGTGAGGATCCGGTGCGTATTCTGCGTGTGGCGCGCTTTGCTGCGCGCTTTGCACGATTCGGTTTCCGCGTCAGTCATGGAACCAATGCACTGATGCGACAGATGGTTGAGAGCGGCGAAGTGGATTACCTCGTCCCGGAACGTGTCTGGAAGGAGACATCACGCGCGCTTTCCGAAGCGTCTCCGGAACGCTTCTTCGAAGTATTGCGCGGCTGCGGTGCGCTTGAAAGGCTTTTCCCGGAGATTGCGTCTCTCTTTGGTGTTCCGCAGCCGCACCGGTTTCATCCTGAAATCGATACAGGCGTGCATACCATGATGGTCTTGCAACAGGCTGCCCGACTCAGTCCGCTCCCTGAAGTGCGGTTTGCTGCGCTGGTGCATGATCTCGGCAAGGGGCAAACACCGCATGAGATGTGGCCGCGACATCATGGCCACGAGGCACTCGGTGTCGAGCTCGTCGAACAGCTTTGCAAGCGCCTCAAAGTGCCGAACAGCTATCGTGACCTCGCCATACAGGTTGCCCGCTATCACGGCCATTTTCGTCGTGTCAGCAGCGAGCTCACTGCTTCGACCATCGTCAGTACACTCGAGGCGCTCGACGCTTTCCGCCGACCCGAACGGTTCGAGCAGTACCTGCTCGCCTGCGAGGCAGATATCCGCGGGCGTGCCGGCAAGGAGAAGGAACCCGTCCCGCAGGCGGACCACTTTCGACGCCTGCAAGATGCTGCCAGTGCCATTTCGGTACAACACATCCGTGATGCAGGTTTCGAGGGCAAGGCGATTGGCGAGGAGATGCACAGGCGCCGTGTGAATGCAGTCAAGCAGGCGCTGAAGGAGATACGCGCATGAGCGGTCAGGCCGTGAGTCGACAGATCCTCGAGACACTGCAGGCTGCCCGCCTCATGGTACCCATCGCACTCCTGTTGATCGGTATCGCGACACTGGTCATCTCCTCCATGGGGCTGCTCTTCCTCGATCAGGAGCGCCTCTGGGGTGCCTTGATGCTGCTATCGATCCCCCTGGTCATCGCCGGGCTCGGAGTCAGTGCCTGGCTGCTACGCAGCAAGTTACTCAAACCGCTCGTTATGCTCCAGAATTCCGTTGCGCGTGTTTCGCAGGGAACCCCGGGGGCCGTGGTATCCATCGAGGAGAAGGGTGCCCTCGATCCGCTGGTGCAGGACATTGGCAGTATCAACGAGGAGTTGTTCGATCTCTATGAGGACATGGACAGCCGGGTCGAGCGCCAGACGCGGAGGCTCGCCCAGAAAACAGCTTCACTGAAAATACTTTACGACGTTGCTGCGACAATCAACCAGACAGAGTCGCTTGATGAGCTGCTGATGCGATTTCTGCGTGTTCTCAAGGAGATGGTCAATGGCAAGGCAGCAACAATTCGCCTCAGGATGCCGGCAGGTAGCATGAAACTCGTTGGCAGCATCGGGCTGGATAATGTCCTGCGCAAGGGTCAGGATCTCTATCCGGTACAGCTCTGTGTCTGCGGCAATGCGCTCTCGCCGGGCGAGATCCTCTGCGAGAACAATGCCGAAGAATGCAGTCGCCTTAACGGTCGTCAAATGTTCGGGAGGGACGAGATAGATGTCATAAGGGTGCCCCTCGAGTACCACGGGGACCTCCTCGGGGAATACAGTATTTATGTCGAAAAACCCGGTGTCGCCGGACGCGAGGACATCATGGAGCTGCTGCAGACCATCGGCAGTCATCTCGGCATGACCATCGCCAAGCAGCGTTCAGACGAAGAGGCATACCGGCTCTCTATTATCGAGGAACGCACCTCGCTGGCGCATGAGCTGCATGATTCTCTTGCCCAGACGCTCGCAAGCCTGCGTTTCCAGGTCCGCATGCTCTCGGATACGCTACACAAGGACTCTCTCGATGCTGAAGCAGCCTTCAGCGACCTGGACCGGATCCGCAATGGCCTGGACGAGGCCCATACCGAGCTGCGCGCCCTGATCGGCAACTTCCGCGCCCCGATCGAGGAACGCGGCCTGCGCCCGGCGCTTGAAAGAATCATCGAGCGTTTCCATGAAGAGTCTGGCATCAGGCCATTCCTTCAGCTGCATGTACGTGACCTCAGACTCCATGCCAGCGAGGAGCTGCAGCTGCTGCGCATTGTCCAGGAAGCCCTCGCCAATGCGCGCAAGCATGCAGACGCACATGCCGTACGCATCATGGTGAACTTTGATGGCGAAGAGCTGACGCTCCTTGTCGAGGACGATGGTGTCGGTTTCGATCAGGCACCTTCAGGCAAACCCGGCGAACATATCGGTCTCTCGATCATGCAGGAGAGGGCACTGCGGATGGGCGGCGAACTGCGTATCGAGAGCGAACCGGGCGAGGGGACGCGTGTCGAGATGGTATATTCTCCAAGATCAAGACACGAGGGGCACAAAGATGCGCGTATTGCTTATTGATGATCATGCGCTGTTCAGGATAGGACTGCGTGAGCTTCTCGAGCGGCGCGATATTGATGTCATCGATGCGGTCGGCGACTGTGAGGAGGGTATGCGAAAGGCCAGGGAACTGCAGCCGGACGTTGTCTTGCTCGACATGCGCATGCCACAGATGAGTGGCATCAGCGTTTTGAAAAAACTGCGAAGCGAACATGCGGAGATGCCCATCGCAATGCTCACAACCAGCCAGGATGAGCAGGATGTCATCGATTCCCTCCAATTCGGTGCCAACGGCTACCTGCTCAAGGACATGGAGCCCGACGAACTGATTGCCTCGTTGCGTGAAATCGTATCCGGAGGGACCGTCGTTTCACGCGAACTCACGGGTGTGCTTGCGCGTGCTGCTATCAGGCAGGAGGAGGGCGAGGTCGAGGAAGAACAGGAGCAGGATCTCTTTTCCGACCTGACGCCCCGTGAACGCGAAATACTCTGCCTTCTGGCCGAGGGACAAAGCAACAAGGTCATTGCGCGCAATCTCGGAATCTCCGACGGCACCGTCAAGCTGCATGTCAAGGCGATCCTGCGCAAACTCGACGTCCATTCACGCGTCGAAGCCGCAGTCATGGCCGTCGAAAACAGGATCTGCCAGCGCCAGGAATTGCACGGCAGCGACTGATCTGCTCTACTAGCGCGCTTCCGGAGGTTGAACGCACCGACAATGCAGCGATTCATCGAAAAAATTCGTGACTGGCTCGGGGATATCAGGGAACACATGCCATGGGAGCTCGAGGAGCGCCTCGAAGAGAACCCCGGGATCCTGATTGTCGACGTGCGCGAACAGGATGAATACGATGCCATGCACATCCGGGATTCGATTTGCGCTCCGCGCGGTATCCTTGAATCCTGTGCAGAGTGGGACTTCGAGGAGACGATACCGGAACTCGTCCAGGCGCGTGATCAAGAAGTTGTTGTGGTGTGTCGTTCAGGGCATCGCAGCCTTGTTGCCTGCAAGTCGCTCGAGATTCTAGGTTTCAATAATGTCGCTTCTCTGAAGACCGGCTTGCGCGGCTGGAATGATTTTGACTTGCCACTCCTCAACAGCAAGGGTGAGACAGTCGATCCCGATTATGCTGATGAGGTTTTCACCGCAAAACTCAGGGAAGACCAGATCGATCCCGCCAGGCGCTAGGAAGTTTTCTCTTCAACAGGCTCCGGAGTCCAGAACCCCGTTGACTCTTTCCAGCGGTTCAGAATGCGGCAGAAAATCTCTGCTGTTCCTTCCGCATCATAGATCGCAGAATGTGCCTCTCGGTGATCCCACTCAAGGCCTGCAGCTACAGCTGCTCTCGCGAGGACGGTCTCTCCATAGGCGAGGGCAGCGAGGGTAACCGTATCCATCGTGGAAAAAGGATGAAAGGGATTGCGTTTGTAACCTGTCCGGACGACAGCCTCGTTGAGGAACCCATGGTCAAAGGCTGCATTGTGAGCGACGAGGATCGCCCGCTTGCAACCGCTCTCTTTCATTGCCTTGCGTACTGGCTGGAGGCAGTGCTGAAGCGCTTCTCTCTCTGGCAGTGCGCCCCGAAGAGGGCTGTAGGGATCGATGCCGTTGAACTCGATGGCTTTGGGGTCGATCACAGCATTCTTGAATGGTACGACATGGCAGGCGATGGTCTCCGCCGGCTTGAGCCACCCGTTATCATCGATAGCGATGGTGACCATTGCGATTTCGAGCAGTGCATGGGTCTTGCAGTCGAAACCGCTGGTTTCGATATCAACGACAACGGGCAGGTATCCACGAAACCGTTCTGCCATGCGGGGATTGTATTCAGCCATGGCGGCGCAGAATAGCAGATGCGCTTGAATCAGCCTACCGAAACACATAGCATCCACATCAACAGGGACTACAAATGACAACATCCTGATGAGAATGACCAGATTCCCGGCGGCTTTTCTGCTGTTGGTATCTCAATCGCTGCATGCTGAAGTTTTCAATGAATTTCTGCAAAAAGAATACCCGGAGTTCCCACTGGAGTCCGTGACCGAGACACTTCCAGCAGAAGTTCCCGACCCTGATCCCTGGGAAAACTTCAACCGCAAGATGTATCGTTTCAACGATGACTTCGACAGGACGATCCTGAAACCTGCTGCAGAGACGATCACGGAAACCATGCCTGAGCCCGTTAACCAGGGAGTAACCAATTTTTTTGGCAATCTTGATGATGTCGGCACAGGCATCAATAACCTGCTGCAGGGCAAGTTCGTAGACGCTCTTTCCGACACAGGCAGGGTCGTCGTGAATTCCACTCTGGGTGTCGGGGGGCTGTTTGATGTCGCGAGCAGAATGCATCTCGAAAAGCACTACGAGGACTTCGGGCAGACCCTCGGCA
>JASFPB010000021.1:0-13900 GCA_050116235.1 Chromatiales bacterium
GCGGCGGCCTTGAGCAGAAAGGTCACTCGACAAAGGCCTCTTGCAGGAAGCGGCCTTGCCCTCGCCTTCGGAGCCTGATTGTCAGATCGACTCCGGTGGCGAGCAGGTCATCCCCCTGCAGCGATAAACGACCGCATGCTCCTGCGGCGCCTTCGCGGCCAGTGCTTCATGCTGCCCGGTATCTGAAGGAATGGCATAGAAAAGCATATCGGGTCTGTAGCTCCTGGCCATATCGTCTCGCCAGGCAGCAAGCTCTGCGGTGTCTCCGCGGGCAATGAGAATTTCCGGCGGCTCGAGCTGTTCCATGAGCGCGATCAGCAATGCACCGTGCGCATGAGGAAGACTCTCCATGCGTTTCCAGGCGGCGCGCAATGTCTTCTCGGCTGCATCGAGATAGTTGAGATCGCCGAGCAGATAGCCGAGCCTCTGCAAGGCAAAGGCCGCGATGCCGTTGCCCGATGGCATGGCGTCATCGCTCATCGGCTTCGGTCGCTGGATCAGCTGTTCGTGATCATCAGACGTAAAGTAGAAGCCGCCATACCGCTCATCTTCGAAGTGCTCGAGCAACCTCTCTGCCAGCTCGATTGCAAACGCCAGTGCCTCGTCACTCCAGCGTGCCTGCAACAACTCCAGGATCGCATAAATCAGGTAGGCATAATCATCGAGATAGGCATTGAGATGCGCTTTGCCATCCTTGAAGGTTGCCAGCAGGCGGTCGTCTCTCCAGAGTGTCGAGCGGATGAAATCGAGCGACTTTTCCGCTGAATCGATCCATGCCGGCTCGCCGAGGACGCGACCTGCCCTCGCCATGCCGCGAATCATGAGCGCATTCCAGCTCGTCAGGATCTTCTCGTCACGGCCGGGCCTCACGCGCGCCTCGCGCGCCCTGAAGAGCTTCTGACGCGCCGATTTTATTGCATCATTGAATCTCTCCTCTGAAAGTCCTGACGCATCCGCGATCGTTTCCGGATCGCCAAAGGTATGCAGGTGCCACTGCCCCTCGAAATTGGGTTCCCGATCGAGACCATAGAGCCTCGAGAAGAGTTCGTACTCCGTGTCCTCGAGCAGTTCCATGGCATCGCCTGGCGTCCAGACATAGAACTTGCCCTCCTCGCCCTCTGAATCGGCATCCAGCGTCGAGTAATACCCGCCCTCCGGCGATTGCATCTCGCGTATGACCCAGCTGGCTGTCTCTCGGCAGATGTCCGCAAAAAAATCGTCGCCCGTCACCTGGAAAGCATCTGCGTTCAGCGCCAGCAATGGCCCATTGTCGTAGAGCATCTTCTCGAAATGCGGGATCATCCAGTCGTCATCGACCGAGTAGCGACAGAAGCCACCACCGAGCTGATCAAAGATGCCGCCACGTCCCATCTGGTAGAGCGTGAAAAGCGCCATCTCGGCAGCCTGCTTGTCATCACGCTTGCCAGACCAGTAACGCAGGAGAAAATCGAGATTGGACGGATGAGGGAACTTCGGCGCCTGACCGAAGCCGCCCTGCTGCCTGTCGAAACTCTGCGCAAGCTGTTCACGTGCGGTCTCGATAAGGGAGTCATCAAGCGTTGCAACGGGATCGCCGCCGTTTTCGATACGTTTGAGTGCATCTTCGACGGAGAGATTCTGCTGCCTGATAGCATCCTGCTGTTCGACCCAGGCAGCGTGGACGCGCTGCATGAGATCCCTGAACGACAGCAGGCCATGGCGCGGCTCCTTCGGGAAATAGGTGCCGGCAAAGAACGGCATCTGGTCGTCAGGTGTCAGGAAGACCGTCAATGGCCAGCCACCACTGCGCTGGCTCAGCAGCTGGTGTGCGTTCTGGTAGATCCTGTCGAGATCCGGACGCTCTTCACGATCGACCTTGATGTTCACGAAAAGCCGGTTCATAAGCTCTGCTGTCTCCTGATCCTCGAAGGATTCATGCGCCATGACATGGCACCAGTGGCACGCGGAGTAGCCAATTGAGAGTAGAATGGGCTTATTCCCGGTTTTCGCCAGCTCCAGCGCTTCCTCGCACCATGGCCACCAATCCACGGGATTATGGGCATGCTGCTGCAGGTAGGGGCTCGTCGACTCGATCAGTCGATTGGGTTCTTGCTGCGTATTCATGGTGTTGCAACCGGTTACACTTATTCTTATCAGGCTAATACAGACAGGCATGAAATTACCCACACTAAAGCTGCGCAAAGACCAGGAGCGCCGGATTCTGGCCGGCCATCTCTGGATCTACAGCAACGAGATCGACACCCGCGAAACTCCGTTGAAACAGTTCTCTCCGGGGGAACTTGTTGCCGTGCACAGCCATCGCAACAAATGGATCGCGCATGCCTATGTCAATCCGCATTCGCTGATCAGCGCACGCGTAATCTCGAGGCATCCGACCGAGACGCTGGACGAAGCGCTGTTGACGAAACGTATCGGCAATGCACTCGCGCTGCGCGAACGCCTGTTCGACAACCGCTGCTACCGGCTCGTCTATGGCGAAAGCGACTGGTTACCGGGACTCGTCGTCGACCGCTTCGGTGACTACCTCAGTGTTCAGGTCACAACAACCGGCATGGATGCGGTACAGAACCGGATCATCGATGTACTCGATAAGCTCCTGAAGCCCGCTGGCATCCTTCTAAGAAACGACCAGCAGGTACGAGAACTCGAAGGACTGGAACAGTCGGTTTCGATCGCCAGCGGCGAGATTCCTGACAAGATCCGCCTGGAAGAAAATGGCGCATTGTTCGAAACGTCGCTGGCAGAAGGACAGAAAAGTGGCTGGTTCTATGACCAGGCCGGTAACCGGGCTCGCATGCAAGCCTATGTTCGCGAGGGCGACAGCGTGCTCGATATCTGCAGCTATGCCGGCGCCTGGGGCGTGACCGCTGCAATGGCCGGTGCTGCGGAAGTCCATTGCGTGGACTCTTCAAAGTCCGCACTGGAACAGGCAGAAAGTAATGCAGAACTCAACGGCGTCGGGAAGAACATCGGCACCGAACAAGCTGATGCATTTGACGCGCTCAGGCAACTCGCCTCAGACAACCGGCAATTTGACATGGTCATCCTCGATCCGCCGGCCTTCATCAAGCGCAAAAAGGACCGCAAGGAAGGCGAGCAGGCCTATCGACGGCTCAACAGCCTGGGACTCGAGGTGCTGAAAAATGATGGCATTCTCATCACCTCATCATGCTCATACCACATGGAGCATTCGACGCTGCAGAATGCCGTAAGACAGGCTGCCGTCAGGCAAAATAGCAGCCTGCGGCTGCTGGAGTTTGGTCAGCAGCGCCAGGATCATCCGGTACATCCCGCCATCGCAGAGACTGCCTATCTCAAGACGCTCTTCTATCACAAATCCTGAGAGCGCCTGAAACAAAAAGCCCGGCATCAAGCCGGGCCGGTTCCATCCGTGTTATCCCTGTTGTTCTCAATCGCCGAGATCGATTCCCATCGACTCTTGCATTTTTTCCAGGCTGGTATGCCTGATGTCCTTCCCGTGCACGAGAAAGACAAGGTATTCGCAGATGTTCTTGGTGTGATCACCCATGCGCTCCAGCGCTCTTGCACACCATGATATACGCAGTGCATTCTTGATCTCGCGCGGATCTTCCATCATGCGCGTAATCAACTGGCGCGAGATAGCATCGAATTCCTCGTTGACCAGCTCGTCGTCCTGAATCGTACGCATGGCAGCATCAGCGTCGAGACGGGCGAATGCATCCAGCGAATCGCGCAGCATGCGTTTGACGTGCTCACCGAGATGGCGCAGTTCGACGTAATGACCGGGCGTTGTGTTCTCGTCAGCAAGCAGGATCGAGTAGCGACCGAGTTTTTCGGCCTCGTCGCCGATACGTTCCAGGTCTGTGATCGTTTTGAAGATAGTCACGATCAGCCGTAAATCGCTGGCTGTCGGTTGCCTTCGAGCGAGTATCTGCATGCAGGCTTCGTCAATTTCAACTTCGAGCGCATTGATTTCGTAATCCGATGAGGAGACAACCTCGGCAAGCTCGGTGTCGGAACTCAGGAGTGCCTTCATGCCCCGGCTGATCTGTTTCTCGACCATGCCGCCCATTTTCATGACCTTGTTGCGAAGTCCCTCAAGCTCTTCGTTGTAACGATGAGAGATGTGCTGATTCAGATTCAGATCGTTGTCCATTGTGTTCCCCCTGTGTGTCCGTATTAACCGAAGCGGCCGGTAATATAGTTTTCAGTCAGCTGGTGAGTCGGATTGGTGAATACCTGGTTGGTCTCGCCAACCTCGACGAGCTTGCCAAGGTGGAAATAGGCTGTCCGTTGTGAAACCCGTGCAGCCTGCTGCATCGAGTGGGTGACAATGGCGATCGTAAAGTTTTGTCTGAGCTCATCGATCAGTTCCTCGATGATGGCTGTAGCGATCGGATCGAGTGCAGAGCAGGGCTCATCCATAAGGATGACCTCCGGGCTGACTGAAATCGCACGTGCAATACAGAGTCGTTGCTGCTGTCCACCCGAGAGACCTGTACCGGGCTCATCCAGGCGATCCTTCACCTCATCGAAAAGACCGGCCTTCTGGAGACTGGTAACAACAACTTCCTCGAGTTCAGCCTTGCTGTTTGCCAGACCATGCAACTTGGGACCATAGGCTATGTTGTCAAAGACCGATTTCGGGAAAGGATTCGGTTTCTGGAACACCATGCCAACGCGAGCGCGCAACAGCACCGGGTCCATCGCCTTGCTGTAGATATCCTCATCGTCGAGAAGCAACTGGCCTGTGACGCGGCAAATATCGATGGTGTCGTTCATGCGATTGAGGCAGCGCAGGTAGGTAGACTTGCCGCAACCGGACGGGCCGATCAGTGAAATCACCTCATTCTGAGCAAGGTCGAGATCCACGTTGAAGATAGCCTGTTTTTCCCCGTAGAAGACATCGACGTTACGCGTCTTCATTTTAGGATCATCTACCAGTGGAGTCCCGACCGTTCCCTCGATCTCGTGCTCCATATGTTCGAATTCTGCCACTTGATTCATAATATTTCTCCTACCATTTGCGCTCGAATTTCTTGCGCAGGAAAACAGCCAGTGCATTCATGGAGATCAGGAAGCCGAGAAGCACCATGATGGCAGCGGAAGTTCGTTCAACAAATGCACGCTCCGGGCTGTCTGCCCAGAGATAGATCTGTACTGGCAGCACCGTTGCGTTATCGGTGAAACCCTGGGGAATATCAACAATGAAGGCAACCATGCCGATCATCAGCAGTGGCGCCGTCTCACCAAGCGCCTGCGCCATGCCAATGATGGTGCCTGTCAGCATACCGGGCAGAGCCAGGGGCAGGATGTGATGAAACATCGCCTGCATGCGTGAAGCGCCCATGCCGAGCGCAGCTTCCCTGATCGATGGCGGTACTGATTTCAGTGCCGCACGCGAGGCAATAATGATTGTCGGCAGGGTCATCAGTGTCAGCACCAGGCCACCCACGAGTGGTGCGGAACGCGGCAAACCGAAGTAGTTGATGAAGACCGCGAGGCCAAGCAAACCGAAAACAATCGACGGGACTGCGGCGAGGTTGTTGATATTGACCTCGATGAGATCGGTCCATTTGTTCTTTGGCGCAAATTCCTCGAGATAGATTGCCGCGCCCACACCTATGGGAAACGACAGCAGCAAGGTCACAATGAGGGTGAAAAACGAGCCCGCAAGCGCGCCGGCAATACCTGACTGCTCCGGCTCCCTGGAATCACCGTGTGTAAAAAAGATCGTGTTGAATTTCTTTTCGACTACGCCCTTTTCCTGGAGTTGCCTGACCCAGCCGATGGTGCGGTCAGCGACGCGACGTTCGGATTCCGGTGTCTCAAGGATAACTATCTTGAGGCCTTGGGAATCAGAGGCAGGATCAAGTGTGTTCAGGACAGTACCGCGAGCGCTGTTTCGGCCAAGCGCCGTGATCCTGACAAGTCCGCCCTGAAGTTCGAGGAGATAGCTTGCAGCATCTGGCGGGATATCGACTTCGGCTGCACTTGTACCCTCCAGGCTTTTTCGATAGCCGGCAATCCGCTCCTCGAGCACGTTTATGATGTATTCTTCGTCGCTGATCTGTCCCTGGTTGTTCTTGATGATTACCTTGAGGCGCTCGATGCGTGTCGGGTAATCATAGCGCTCTGCCTCGGCAAGAAGCTCCCTGTTTTCGACAAGTTTCTGTTGCAGGTCATCGAGCTTCTCGCGGGCACGCTCCAGGTCACGTTCCGCGCGTCTCTGCTCCCGTTCGAACAGCTCCTGCATCCTATCGATGACCGGCATGAATGCCGGACCGTCCATTGTTATCTCGACCTCGCCCGAGACGCCACTGGCGACCGGCCTTCCCTCAAGCTCGAATTCCTCGAGCCTGGTGACGTTACCCTTGAGATAAACGTCGATCTCGTCATCGGCGAGCAGCCAGATCTCCTGCGTCGTACCGACTATGTCGGGATTGTCGAGGACCATGTCCTGCAGTTCGAACCCTGCCCCCTGGCTGATGAGCTTGTAGAGTGCGAGTTTGTCCCTGCGACCGCTGACTTCGGGAAAAGTCTCGCGAAGTGTTTTCTTGATCAGTCCCTGGTAATCGGCACGCGCCATCTTGTCGGGATCGCGATCCCCGTCCGGATCGATAACCTGCGCATCGAAATAGACCGGCAGCTTGATATAGCTCTGCAGGAACGCCGGATAACCCTTGCCGACGATATTGGCAAAGAGAATGACGACAAACGCCATGCCAATAATAATGGCTGCCATACCAAACGCCTTGAAGATCGACTCGCTACGGTAGCGTTTCGGCAGGGATTGTTTGACGACTTTGGTCGTTTCACTCATTACTCTCTCCCCCGTCAATCGTATTGCTCGCGATACTTGCGTACCACGTGCAGTGCGAAAACATTCAGCGCCAGTGTGACGACAAAGAGGACCAGTCCGAGCGCAAATGCCACCAGTGTTTTGGGGCTGTCGAACTCCTGGTCACCGACCAGCGCCGTAACAATCTGCACTGTGACCGTTGTCACTGCCTCGAAAGGATTGGCGGTGAGATTGGCAGACAGGCCCGCAGCCATGACCACGATCATGGTTTCGCCAATGGCGCGGGATGCAGCCAGCAGCACACTGCCCACGATGCCCGGGAGTGCGGCTGGCAATATGACCTTGGTGATGGTTTCGGACTGGGTCGCCCCCATGCCGTAGGAAGCTTCGCGCATGGCCATGGGCACGGCATTGATGACGTCATCCGACAGTGAAGAGACAAACGGAATGATCATGATGCCCATGACGACTCCTGCAGCCAGCGCGCTCTCGGGTGAAATATCCCAGCCGATGGACCGGCCGGCATCTGCAAAAAACGGCGCAACGGTCAATGCGGCGAAGAAGCCGTAGACGACAGTCGGTATGCCGGCGAGTATCTCCAGTAGCGGCTTGGCAAAAGCCCGGACGCGTGACCCTGCGTATTCGGAGAGATAAACCGCCGACATCAGGCCAATTGGCACGGCAATCAGCATGGCGATCAGGGAGATCAGCAAGGTGCCGGTGAAAATGGGAATGGCACCGAAAGAGTTGGTACTCGGATTCCAGTGCGTCCCGAAAAGAAAATCGAAGAATGGTATCTCCCGGAAGAAAATCAGGGATTCCCAGAGGACAGACAGAACGATCCCGATCGTGGTAAAGATAGCAATGATGGAACAGAGGATCAGGATGACCCTGAAGATGCCTTCGATACGGTTTCTGGCCTGCAGTTTGGGCGCAACCGAGCGCCATGCAATCAGTCCACCGACAATCGCCAAAACGAGGATAAGGACAAACTTTGCCGCACCGGCAATTGCCTTGAGGTTGTTGTAGTGGTCGGCTGCTGATTTGATTTCAGCTATTGCATCGGCAGAGGTAACATCTCCGGCAGCCATGTTCTTGATGTCGTTGATGATGAGACTGAGTTCCGCAGCAGGTAGCTGTTGAACCTGCTCTGGCAGGTTACTGACAACGAGTTTGGTAACAAGCCAGTCTTCTGCACTTGTCCAGATCATCAGCGCAAGAAACGCTGGCACTGCAGCCCACAGTGCGGCATAGATACCATAGTGACCCGGCAGCGAGTGGAGTTGCCGGATATTCGATGCCCCGCCGACAGCTGTGAGAGCACGCTGTTTGGCGAAGTAATACAGAACCGCCATGATTGCCAGCAGCACTAAAATCAGGAGATTTGTCTGAGTCACTTTATACCCCGTTAATCAGACCCGACCGATCAACTCCAGTGCCGGGCGAGGAATGGAGTTTGTATAGACAGTCGTTCAGAAAACAGGAGGGGGGCAAGCCCCCCTCCTGTCGCATATTAATGTAACCTTCTCTCGAGGATTACATTGTCAGGGGCTTGAGCGCCTCGGCATCTGCCTTGAACTGCTCACGCTCAGCCTTGGGCATCGGGATCATGCCTTTCTCGATCAGGTAACCTTCGTCACCCCATGCCTTGTCGCTGGTGAACTCGGCCAGGTATTCCTGGATGCCCGGGATCTTGCCGACGTGTTCTTTCTTGACGTAGGTATAGAGCGGACGGGAAACCGGGTAGGAACCATCAGCGATGTTATCGAAAGTCGGGGCCTTTTCGTCGATGGAAGCACCCTTGATTTTGTCAGCGTTGGTGTCGAGGAAGCTGAAGCCGAACACACCCAGTGCGCCGGTGTCTTTCTCCAGCTTCTGGACGATCAGGTTGTCGTTCTCGCCGGCTTCGATGTAAGCGCCGTCTTCACGAATATGGTATGCCACCTTCTTGAAGATATCCTTGCCCTTGACCTTGCCTTTCTTCTTCATGACTTCGTCGTAGACAGCCATGTCGATGCCGAGCTTTGCCATCATGGCCTTCATCTCGTCACCGTCTTTCATGCCACGCAGGGTTTTGAGATCCTCGACCTTCTTGGCGCCGCCACCGAGAGCCAGCTCTTCGAAAGCGTCACGCGTACCGGAAGAGGGAGGAGGACCCAGAACCTTGATCGGTGCAGCAGGCAGAGCAGCGTTCACGTCCTTCCAGGTCTTGTGCGGATTCTCGATGAGCTTGCCGTCAGGACCGGGAATTTTGGCAGCCAGAGCCATGTAAAGATCCTTGCGAGTCAGCTTGTACTCGGGAGCGCTCTTGGCATTTGCGACAACGATGCCGTCGTAGCCGACCTTGACCTCAACGGGTGTGACGCCGTTGGCGTTGCACTTCTCGAGCTCGGACTTCTTGATGCGGCGGGATGCGTTGGTCAGGTCAGGCGTGTCAACGCCGACACCCGCGCAGAAGAGCTTCATGCCGCCACCGGAACCGGTCGATTCGATCTTCGGCGTGTTGAAAGAGGTGGTCTTGCCGAACTGCTCGGCAACGACAGTTGCGAACGGGTAGACGGTGGAAGAACCCACGATGTTGATGGTGTCGCGGTTTGCCGCTTGAGCTGCAGGAGCAGCGACTGCTGCGATTGCTGCTGCGAGTATCAGCTTTTTCATAATGTACCCTCTCAGGTGCTTTTAGTAAGTCAGACAAAGTATGGAGTCGAATCCTGACTATTATGTGACAACACTATGAACCTTTTATGACATCAGGCGATATTCAGGAAAACAGGCGCGAAATGTTGCCCCCTGGCCTGGCTCGCTGTCGATATGCAGGAAGCCGCCATGCCGGTGCACTACATGCTTGACGATGGAGAGGCCAAGACCGGTTCCGCCGATCTCCCGCGAACGTCCGGCATCCACGCGGTAGAAGCGCTCTGTGAGATGCGGCAAGTGCTCCGCAGCGATACCGGGACCATTGTCCTCGACATCGAGGCAGGCATGCCCAGCTGAATTCCGGTACCAGCGAACATCGATCTGCGTACCATCCGGCGTGTATTTGACTGCGTTACTGATAAGGTTTGTGCAGACACTCTGGATTTCAGCCTCGTTGCCCCTCAGGCTGAGTGCTTCATCGAGATCCATGCTGAAATGATGCGACTTGCCGGAGACTGTTTTCTGCAGATCGTTGATGATCTGGCGCAAAATCGCAGAGACATTGACCGGGTCGCCGCTGAATCGGGAGAGCCGCGTGCCTTCGAGCCGTGATAGCACAAGCAGGTCTTCGATGATTCGCTGCATTCTGCCAGCCTGTTCGCTCGCACTTGTCACGGCATCGCCAAGATGTGGAGGGATGTCTGGATCCATCTCGAGGATTTCCAGATAGCCAGCGATGACTGTCAGGGGTGTCCGGAGTTCGTGGGATGCGTTTGCGACGAAGGCTTTTCTCATGCGCTGAAGCTGCACGCGCTGGCTGATATCGCGGGCTGTGAGCAGTTTCTTTCCCTTGCCGTAGCTCACCATGCGCAAGGCGATCATGACATCCGCATTCACCGGCGAAGGCAGTTCGAGATTCATCTCCTTGTCGAATTTTTTCAGCATCGCATCAAAATCGGGGTCACGGATGAGATTCCCGATTCGCAGGCCAGTATCCCGGGCACGCTCGATACCGAGCAACTCTTCTGCCGCCCTGTTTGACCACTCGATTTCCCAGTTGCCATTGAGAATCACGGTGGCATCAGGCAGTGCTGAAACAGTCGCGTTATATCGTTTGAGCAGGTCCCTGAGTCGTTTCTTGCGGCTTTTCTCCTTGCGCTGCTGGCGATAGATATGTTGAACGATCAGTCCCCAGACTCCACCCGTATCGGGGGCCTTGCCCTTGAAGGAGCCTGTTCTGAGCCACTTCTCGAGCTTGTATGCCTGGAAGAGATTCCAGGCGATGTAACCCAACAGTGGCAGCGCGACTGCGAGTACCCAGTTGGCGGTGGAAAAGCCGAGAAGAGGTATTGCCAGCAGCGTCAGCCCAAGGCGCCAGCGCTCCACCCACCAGGCATCATTCATGTAACGGCAGTTTCCACGAAGCGGTAGCCGGCACCCCGGACCGTCTGGATCATGCCTTCGAGTCCGGAGGGTTTGAGCGCCTTGCGAAGGCGGAGAATGTGAACATCAACGGTCCTTTCCTCGACGTAGACGTTACGTCCCCAGACGAAATCGAGGAGCTGGGTACGGGAGTAGACCCTGCCCGAATGTGTCATGAAAAACTGCAGCAGCTTGTACTCCGTCTGGCCGAGATGGACAGGCTTGTTCTCGACATAGAGCTGGTGACTCGCAAGATCGAGCCGAAGGGGCCCCTGCTCGAGCACTTCCTCCTCGCGGAAGTCGCGGCTACGGCGGAGCAAGGCCTTGATACGTGCATTGAGTTCCCTGATGGCAACAGGTTTGGTCATATAGTCGTCGGCACCGGACTCGAGTCCCTTGACCTTGTCCGACTCTTCGCCACGCGCCGTGAGCATGATCACCGGGACATCGCGCAACACCTCGTCACGGCGAAAACGGCGGATCAGTTCTATGCCGCTGACATCCGGCAGCATCCAGTCGACAACCATGAGATCCGGGCGTTCACTTGCGAGCACTTCGGCAGCATTGCTGGCATCCTCGGCCTCGAGCACATCGTGCCCCTCCCTCTGCAAGGCAAACCGGATCATCTCCCTGATCGCTCTTTCATCTTCGATAATGAGTACGCTGGTTGCCATAGGAAATGTTTAGGGTTTGTGACGGTGAGCGCAGTTAAGCAGCTTACCATGACAATTGTGTGACAACGCTGTACAAACAGCAACTTGATGTAGCAAACTGATGGCTGTTTGTTACAGACGGTTCACATTGTGTACACAGCACCTGTTTTCCCGGATTCGGATGACGAAAAAGTCGGCATCATGCTGGTCAACCTCGGCACGCCGAGAGCCCCGGACAAGGGTGCAGTCCGCACCTATCTCGATGAATTCCTGAGCGATACGCGCGTTGTCGAGCGTCCGCCGATCCTGTGGCAACCCATTCTCAAGGGCATCATTCTGAATACCCGGCCGAAAAAATCTGCAGAGGCCTACAGCAGCGTCTGGACAGAGGAGGGATCGCCGCTGCTTGTCATCTCCAAGAAACAGCGCAAGGCACTGCAGCAGGCGCTCGATCCGGACGTGAACCGCTTCAAGGTGGTACTGGCGATGCGCTACGGGTCACCCTCGATCAAGCACGGGCTCTCTGTCCTGCGCAAGTTCAACGCGCGCAGAATCCTTGTGTTGCCGCTCTACCCACAGTACTCGGCCACAACGACCGCGAGTATCTTCGACGAGGTGACCGAGCAGCTGCGCAACTGGCGCTGGTTGCCGGAAATGCGCTTCATCAACAGCTACGCGGACGACCCGGACTACATCAAGGCACTTGCTGATTCGGTCAGGGAACACCGGGCAGAGCATGGTCAGGGGGAAAAGCTGCTCTTCTCCTTTCACGGCATCCCGCAGGACTATGTCGACAAGGGAGATCCCTATGCGAGCGAGTGCATGAAAACCATTCACGCACTGACACAGGAACTCGAGATGGACGACCGGCACTGGATCAACAGCTTCCAGTCACGGCTGGGCCCGACCCAGTGGCTGCAGCCCTACACGGATGAAACCGTGAAAAAGCTGGCAAAAGAGGGCGTCGAATCGGTCGACGTCATCTGCCCGGGTTTTTCTGTCGACTGCCTCGAAACCATCGAGGAGATCGGCATGGAAAACAGGGAGTACTTTATCGAGGCAGGTGGCAAGCAGTTCAACTACATCCCGGCACTCAACGATTCACCTGCTCACATTGAAATGATGAAGAACCTTGTTCTGCGACATACACAGGGCTGGGATTGATGAGTGACAAGCCGCATCCCGTCAACATCCTGCTGCACAAGGCATCACACGAACTGGAGATCGAGTGGGATACCGGCGACACCTTCACCTATCCTGTCGAACTGCTGCGTGTCTTCAGCCCGTCGGCGGAGGTGCGTGGCCACTGGGGCCAGGGCGCCAAACTCCAGGTCGACAAGCAGGATGTCAATATCGAGGAACTCCGTCCTGTCGGTCATTATGCCCTGAAGATCATCTACGACGACGGGCATGACTCGGGCCTCTACGACTGGCCCTACCTCTTCGACCTCGGCAGGAAGCAGGCCCTCTACTGGACCGACTATCTCGACCGCCTCAGGGAAGCAGGCCACAAACGTACCCCGCCCTCCCGGAAAGAATGAACGAGGCCGGTCGCGATATCTTCAGCGTCAGCCGGCTGAACATGGAAGTCCGCTCGGCCCTGGAGAACAGTTTCCCGCTGCTCTGGGTCACCGGCGAGATCAGCAACCTGGCGACACCGCGCTCCGGCCACCTCTATTTCTCCCTGAAAGATGCCTCAGCGCAGGTGCGCTGTGCGATGTTCCGCAATCGCAGGAACCTGCTGCGGTTCCAGCCCGGTGACGGCACCCAGGTCATCGTTCGTGCGCGGGTGACGGTTTACGAACCACGCGGTGACCTGCAGCTCGTGATCGAGCACATGGAACCTGCCGGCGAAGGGCTGCTGCGGCAACAGGTGGAAGAACTTGCTCGCAAGCTGCGCGAGGAGGGGCTTTTTGAGGAGCAGCGTAAAAAGCCGCTCCCCTCCTTCCCCGGACGCATCGGCGTGGTGACCTCACCGAGCGGAGCGGCGATTCGCGATGTGCTCACCGTGCTGAAACGGCGTTGTCCCTCGATCCCGGTCGTGGTCTACCCGGTTGCCGTGCAGGGGAAGACCGCCGCAGGAGAAATCACCGAGATGCTGAAGATCGCGGACCAGCGCAAGGAGTGTGACCTGCTGATCCTGACGCGTGGCGGTGGCTCCCTCGAGGACCTCATGGCGTTCAACGACGAGCAGCTCGCGCGCACCATCGCCGGGCTCTCGATTCCGCTCATTTCTGCCATCGGGCACGAGATCGACACCAGTATCTCCGATCATGTCGCCGACCGGCGTGCACCGACCCCGTCCGCCGCTGCCGAACTTGCCAGCCCCGACTCAGAAGCATTGCTTCACCGTGTCGACCTGCTTGCTGCCCGCATCCAGCGGACCCAGGCACAGCATCTGCAA
>JASFPB010000022.1:0-13704 GCA_050116235.1 Chromatiales bacterium
CGTTTCAGGCGCCTCGGCCTCGCCTACCATGGTCTGGATCTGGCCAAGCTCGGTCGCCCTGCCTGTGGCGACAACGATACCCTTCCCGCTGCCACCGGTGACATGGGTGCCCATGTAGGCCATGTTACGCCTGTCACCAAGTGCCGTGGCCGCTTCGGCAAGGAAAGCATGTTCCTTTGTGACCGGCAGGCTCTCGCCCGTGAGTGCAGATTCGTCGACGCTGAGCTTGTGACTCTCGAAGAGGCGAATATCGGCCGCGATGTAACTTCCCGGTGTCAGGACGAGGATATCGCCAGGCACGATCCCTTCGACAGGAACGGCTACTGTCTCGCCGTCGCGCAAGGCCATGACATTCGTAACACCACTCTTCGCGAGCGAGCTGATGGTCTTCTCGGCCTGTCGCTCGGTGACGAAGCCGATTCCTGCATTTATCAGGACAACCCCGAGTATCACGGCTGCATCGATTGCGCCACCCGTCATCAACGAGATCACTGCAGAAGCACCGAGCATGGCGACAGGCGTGCTGACAAACTGCTCGAGCAGTATCGCAAGGTCGGAACGCCTGCTGCTCGCTGTGAGGCTGTTCGGGCCATACCGCTGCAGCAAGGAGTGCGCATCTGTAACTGAAAGGCCTTTCTGCACAGCAACACTGAAGGCATCGAGGACTTCTTCCAGGGCCTGCCCGTGCCAGGCAATGAACGCCTGCTCCTCACCAACCGGCGGCTCTGCTTCAGCAGCAGCGCTCCTGAAGAGACCTCCCCATTCGATGCTGTTCACTGCAGGAAGCAATAGCTGCAAGCGCTCCAGCAGTTTTGCCGCACTCTCCGACACCACGGCCAGGCCGGGGGCCGCAGACGGCCCGCGCGGAGCCGATTGGCCAGGCGCTATACCGGCAGTATCCAGACTGGTCAAAACAAGCTGGCGGACATCCTCGACAGACAGGTCGCGCCGGTAAACAAGCAGGAGACGACTGGTCCGGAGATTGATCTCAATGGTCGTGAAGAGGCCTGTCTCGCGGAGCGAGTTCTCAAGCAGGCTTTTGAGTGCCGGGGAACGGTAGAGACCGGCGACAGCAAACCTTGTCCTGCCGGGCACGCCGGCATGCACGGGCAGAACAGCATCAGCCGACATCGCTGCTTCACCAGCTGCTTGCATCAGCCGGTCATCCGCAAAGCGTCGATACAGCTCAAAGCTTGTCGGCACTCATGGTTCAGGCGCGCATCTCTGTGCAAGACGACTATCTTGCCGCCTTCTTCTTCGCGACTTTCTTTTTCGCGGTTTTTTTCCTGGCGACCTTCTTCTTCGCGGCTGCCTTTTTCTTCACAGGAGCCTTTTTGGTGACCTTTTTCTTTGCGACTTTCTTTTTCGCGGCTTTTTTCTTCGCCACTTTCTTTTTGGCTGCCTTTTTCTTCACAGGAGCCTTTTTCGCGGCTTTTTTCTTCGCCGTTTTTTTCCTGGTGACCTTTGCTCTGACAGCCTGCTCGATCTCCTCTTCGGATTCCATAATAGAATCGCGCAGATCATCGAACTTGTTTCCGATCACCTTGACCGAGGATTCACCAAGTTCCATGACCTCGGCGAGGAGAGATTTCAGGAGTTCCGCAGGCTTTTCGGCCGCTGACATGGTTCTGCCAGCAGCACCGCCCGCCACGTCCGATACCTTGTCTGTGACGACCGAAACAACCTGCTTGACTTCATCAAGCACATCACCAGCGGTCGACTCGAGCTGATCCAGGATCTTTGCGACTGCAGCCTTCTCTTTACGCACAGATTTTTTTGCTGCCTTTTTCTTTGCTGCCTTCTTTCTCGTTGCCATTTCGTTCTCCGGATTGAATACCTGGGCATGAGACCATCAGGAGAAGAGATTTCACTGATGGACTGCTATAAGGAAATATATGTTTTATACGCCTGTCACGCCAGTGAGAGGACATGACAAAACTCAATCCAGCCATCAATGCAAGTGGAAAAGGCCACAATTTCTTGATGAATCTTTTATGACGAGCTGAAAAGAGGGGAATGGATCGCTCGGTTCTACCTTTTGGAATCATAGAGCCAGCCTCTCCTGCTGGCGAGCTTCTCCAACTCCACCAGCACGAAAACAACCAGCGGCAGCAGGAAGCAAACAAGCAACTCGCGCATCTCCAGAGGCGAGGTCTGGAACACATCGTTGAAGAAGGGCACATAAATCACGACCAGCTGTAAAACAACCGTGAGCAGAACAGCCAGTAATAGTTGCGGATTACTGAAGAGACCGATTGAAAAGAGTGACTCTGTCTCGGAACGGATGACGAGCGCATGGACGAGCTGGGAAAAGGTCAGCACCGTAAAGACGATCGTCTGCCAGTTCTCCGAACCGCCATGCCATGCCCAGGCCTGTGCACCGAGCGACAGACCTCCGATGAGCAAGCCGACCCAGAGCATGTGCTGCCACATCCCGTGAGCGAAAATCCTCTCTTCCGGCGGCCTTGGTGGCCGCTGCATGATATTTTTTTCGTGGGGTTCGAGTGACATGGCCAGGCCCGGCAAACCGTCTGTCACAAGATTGATCCAGAGAATCTGTACCGGGACGAGTGGCAACGGGAGGCCAAGAAATGGTGCCAGAAAGAGTGTCCAGACCTCGCCAGAATTGCTTGTCATGGTGTACTTGATGAACTTGCGAATATTGTCGAAGATCCGGCGCCCCTCCCTGACCGCACGCACGATAGTCGCGAAGTTGTCATCCATGAGCACCATGTCACTTGCCTCGCGAGCAACATCTGTCCCCTTCTGCCCCATCGCAATACCGATATTCGCTCGCTTGAGTGCGGGCGCATCGTTGACGCCGTCACCCGTCATGGCGACATACTCGCCATGCGCCTGCAGCGCCTTGACGATGTCGATCTTCTGCTCGGGTGAAACGCGCGCATAGACGGAGATCTCCTTGACCCGGCGTGCGAGCTCGTCATCACCGAGCTGTGCCATCTCGGCCCCCGTCATGACCCCGTCCGAGGCAATTTCGAGCCTTCTGGCGATGGCGCGTGCCGTGCCCGGGTGATCACCCGTGATCATGACGGGATGGATGCCTGCAGTTCGGCAATCCCTGACAGCCTTCAACGCCTCGGGACGCGGGGGATCGATCAGGCCGACGAGTCCGAGAAACTGCATCTCGCTCTCGATTTCATCGGGATGCAGCGTCCCTGGAACCGAGTCGAATCGCCGGCAGGCAATGGCCAGCACACGGTAACCCTGGTCTGCCATTTTCTCCGCCTCGGCATGCAGCTCGTCGGAAAGAGGCTCTTCGGAACCGTCAACAGCCAACTGGCTGGAACAGACAGGCAAAACGGCCTCGGGCGCCCCCTTGGTGAAGGAGAGCACGCGACCTGCATCATCGTGCAGGGTTGTCATCCTGCGCCGCTTCGACTCAAATGGCAGCTCTGCGAGACGCGGATGTTCCTTCTCGAGATCCTCCTTGATGAACTCGCCATCGAGCGCCCCGAGATAGAGTGCAATCTCGGTCGGATCTCCAACCGCCCTTCCCTGGATATCGAGTGTCACATCCGTACTCAACGCCAGCGCCCTCCCGAGCAGGTTCCACAACGGCGCATCGGGATCCTTTTCGCTCAAACTCGGAAAATCGTCCCCGGCGGCATGCAACAGCTCGAGACGCATTTCGTTGGTTGTCAGGGTGCCGGTCTTGTCGGAACAGATCCAGGTCACCGACCCGAGTGTTTCGACAGTCGGCAAACGCCGCATGAGGGCATTGTGCAGGCCCATTTTCTTTGCACCCAGCGCAAGGGCGATCGTGATCACTGCCGGCAGGGCTTCCGGGATCGCGGCAACGGCCAGGCTGACCGATGTCATGAACATCAACAAGAGCCCCTCTCCGCGCAGAAGTCCTGCAATAAAGACAACCAGGGCGATCATGATCACGGCAGCTGCGAGTCGCTTGCTGAAGCGTCCGAGGCGCGTCTGCAGCGGTGTGAGCTGCTTCTCATGCTCCCTGAGCAACGCAGCGATACGGCCGATTTCTGTCCTGTCGCCGGTGGCAACAGCGACACCCAGTGCCCTCCCGCGCGTGACATTGGTGCCCTTGAAAGCCATGTTTGTACGATCAGCGGCAAGCAGATCCTCTACATCGAGTTTCTCTGTCTGCTTGTCGACCGTCGTCGATTCGCCGGTCAGTGCCGATTCATCGACCTGGCAATCGACGGTTTCCAGAAGACGCAGGTCACAGGGCACAACATTGCCGGCCTCGATGAGAACAATATCGCCCGGCACGACCTCGTCGGAAGGAATGGTGTGGAAATGGCCACTGCGGCGAACACGTGCATCAGGAGCGGTCATTTTCTTCAGCGCCGCGACAGCCTGTTCTGCACGGTACTCCTGTACGGCGCCAATGATTGCATTGAGCAGCACGATCACGAGAATCACAATGGTATCGCTCGTCTCGCCGATCGCGCTTGCAATGACTGCTGCAGCGAGCAACACGAGGATCATGACATCCCTGAATTGCATCAGCAGCTTGTAAAGAAATCCCCTCTGCTCGCTTTCGCGGATGCTGTTGGGGCCAAATCGCCGATAGCGTTCACTGGCCTCATCCGTATCGAGGCCATGCGCGGGTTTGACCTGCAACAGCTCGGCAGTCTGCGCGGCACTCAGTATATGCGGGGTTTTGGGGTAATCAGCGCGAAACTGCTGTTCGTCTCTGCCTTGTCCGGAAGTCACGATAATGACCCGTGTCTATGGATGTCTTCCAGACTAGAGAGTTTTGAGACAAAACAGAAGTGATGCCGGTCAATGACCCTCGTATCGGTCAGGCAAGATTTTCGTCGAGATAGTCGTTGACCGTCTGTTCGATCTTGCCCTTGAGCGGTGTCAGGAGCATGCCGAGCTTGATATCGACTTCGAGATCCTGTTCGCCGACACAAACCTTGCCGCTCGCGCCTGAACGTCTGAAGCAGAGATCATCTCCTTCCCATTCGTAGTCTGCATCGAGCTTATCGGCAAGTTCATCGGCAAGATTCTGCACCGCCCTGAGGACTTCGTCATGCGACAGTGTATGTTTGCGCTTGATTTTGATCGACGCC
This sequence comes from Chromatiales bacterium, assembly GCA_050116235.1. GTDB lineage: Bacteria > Pseudomonadota > Gammaproteobacteria > Chromatiales > Chromatiaceae > Sva-25. Next base: position 5,067 of record JASFPB010000022.1, read on the forward strand.
ATTCCGGTTCACACCCTCCAGAGTCAGGCCCTATGAAGCCATTATCAACGACAACCGGACTTCTGCAAGTCGCAAAGATCGGCTGTCGCCCGCTGCAGGTATTCCGGATCAGCTGTTCGGACCGTGATATGGCCGACCTTGCGTCCGGACCTCGGCTCCTTGCCATAATCGTGCATGTGCGCACCCCTGATCTTCATGACTCTCGCCAGCGGCGGCATCTCGCCAATGCAGTTAATCATCACCGACTGCTCGAGCGGCTCGGTGGAACCCGGCATGAGACCTGTGACCGCACGCAGGTGGTTTTCAAACTGGCTGGTCTCTGCGCCCTCGATGGTCCAGTGACCCGAGTTGTGCACGCGCGGTGCAAACTCGTTGGCCAGCAGCCTGTCACCGAGCTGGAAACACTCGAGCGCCAGAACACCGACATAGTCGAGATGCTCCAGCAGCCGCGTAGCGAAATCGAGGGCGATTGGCTTGACCGGATCATGCGGCCTGCTGGTCGCCAGCTTCAGTATGCCGTCTCCATGCCTGTTTTCCGTCAGAGACCAGGCTGAAATCTCGCCGTCGGTCGAGCGAACGACGATACCCGAGACTTCGCGATCGAAGGGCACAAAAGCCTCGAGGATTGCGGGCACGCCTCCGAGCTGTTCCCAGGCACCAGAAACATCGGCGGCCTCCTTGAGGACGATCTGCCCCTTGCCGTCGTATCCCATGCGACGCGTCTTGAGAACGGACGGCAGACCAATGCTGCCGACAGCATTTTCGAGTTCCTCCTGGCTGGAGACCGGCAGAAAATCGGGCGTATCGATGCCGAGGTCACGAAAGAGATTCTTTTCGTCGAGCCTGTCCTGGGTCGCCTCGAGAGCAGCAACAGGCGGATAGACAGGAACCTGCGAGGAGAGATACCGCAGACTCTCGAGTGGCACATTCTCGAATTCGTAGGTAATGACATCCGCCGAGTCGGCGAGCTCGTCGAGCAGTCCCCGGTCATCGAATGCACCGTGAAGATGCCGGGCGACAGGCGCGGAACAGGCGTCATCTGCGGGATCGAGAACCACGCAGCGGATCCCCATGGGATGCCCGGCCAGCGCGAGCATACGCGCCAGCTGTCCACCGCCGAGGATCCCGACGACCATCAGGTGGCAACCCTCGGATCCGGGCGCGAGAGCACGGCCTCGGTCTGCTGGTCGCGAAAACGGTCAAGCGCCTCGCGTGTTTCGGGGTATTTGTTACCGAGGATCGCGGCAGCCAGCAGGGCAGCGTTGGCGGCCCCTGCCTTGCCGATCGCGAGAGTTCCTACCGGAATGCCGGCGGGCATCTGGGCGATGGAAAGCAGCGAATCCATGCCACTGAGCGCTTTTGACTGTACAGGAACACCGAGCACGGGCAGCGAGGTCTTCGCGGCAGTCATGCCTGGTAGATGCGCAGCCCCTCCCGCGCCGGCGATGATCACCTCGATACCACGCCCGGCAGCCTCTTCGGCGTAGGAAAACAGCTTGTCCGGCGTGCGGTGCGCGGAGACCACCTCGACTTCGTAGGGCACACCGAGCTCTGTGAGCTTGTCTGCCGCGTGCGACATCGTCTCCCAGTCAGAAACGGACCCCATGATGATGCCAACCAGTGGTTGCATGTGCTTCGCCCTCACATTGCTGATAACCGACTATTTTCGCCGGAAAAAAAGAGCAAGTCTACCGAATCATCAGGCTCCGGGCAGCCCCTAATCAGGGCTTTTCGACAAACTCGCAAGCCTCTCCATCCTCGATGTCCTGCAGTGTTGTGTCATCTTCCTTTTTCGGCGTGATGAATGCCTTGCAGGCTGATACACAGCCCAGTGGAACGACAAGCATGGTCAGCGGAACAGCGATGATTGGACCGAACAGAAGCGAGATCGCCATACCCTCGAAGATCGGATCAAAAAGAATCGCGAATGCACCGGCCATCAGCGTCAGGGTGGTCACCCAGATCGGACGCATCCGTATCTTGCCGGCCTCGATAACGGCATCCTTGAATGAGACACCGCGGCTGACTTCATTACGTGCAAAATCGACCAGCAGAATGGAGTTACGCACTTCGATGCCCGCCAGGGCAATGAAACCGATCATCGATGTGGCTGTAAACTCTGCATCCATGATCCAGTGTCCAGGAATGATGCCGATCAGCGTCAACGGAATGGGAGCCATAATGATGGCCGGGTGGATGTAGTTGCCGAATTCCCAGACGAGCAGGATGAAAATCAGGACCAGCGCCGCCGCGAAGGCGATGCCCATGTCACGGAAGGTTTCATAGGTCACGACCCACTCGCCGCTCCATTCGAATCCCGATACCTCGTCACTCTCCGGTGGTCCCGTCAGAGTACCGCTGATCTGCACACCGTCGGGAGATGTATAGTTATCCAGCTGATCCTCGACGGCCAGCATGCCGTAGATCGGTGCGCCAAGCTTGCCCTCCATCTCACCGACGACATACTCCATGGGCCGAAGGTCCTTGTGGTAGAGGACCGCATCCTCCTTAATCGACACAAAGCGGCCAAGCTCGGAGAGTGGAATGGTATCGCCATTGGTCATCTGGATCGGCAGGATGTAGAGTCTGGCGAGTTCGGAACGGATTTCCATCGGTAACTGGATTGCAAGATAGGTCGGCTCCAGCATGCGCCCCGTCTTGACGTCACCCAGCCGCTGCCCCCCCATCGCCATGGCGAGATTCCGGTTGATGGCCTCGACAGAGACACCGTGACGAGTGGCCTTCTCGACATCCACTTCGAAATGCCAGCGCATGGACTCGTCACTCATATAGGTATCGACGTCAACGAGACCAGGCGCCTCGATAAACATCCTCTCCAGATCCCGGGCGACCTTCTGCCTCGTCTCCTGGTCCGGCCCGTAGACTTCGGCAACCATTGTTTGCAGCACGGGAGGACCGGGTGGCATCTCTACAATGGCGATCTTCGCACCGGCGTTCTGCGCAATCGGCGTCAGCAGTGCGCGAGCTGCCTCGGCGATTTCATGACTGCTACGGTCTCTCTCGTCCTTGTCGAGCAGCATCACCTGGATATCGGCTTCCCAAGCTTTCTGGCGCAGATAGTAATGCCTAACCATGCCGTTGAAATTGAACGGCGAGGCCGTACCAACATAACTCTGCAAAGCCGTGACCTCGGGAATGCTTCGAAGCGCCTCGGCAAGTTGCAGGGAGACATTGGCCGTGTTTGGTAACGAAGTCCCCTCCGGCATGTTGATGATGACGTTGAACTCCGGCTTGTTATCGAACGGCAGCATTTTCACAGTCACGGCCTGGGTGTAGAACATGAAGATGGCTGCAAAGAAGGCGACAATGATCGCGACCAGAAAGAGCTTGCGTGTGAACCAGCCGTAAACCAGCGGATGTATGAAAGGTGTGTAGATTCTGCCAATGAGCTTCTGCGTTCTCTTCTCCCGCAGCTCGGCGCGCTGCAGTGTTTCCATTTGTGGCCGCAGCATGTAGGCCATCCAGGGCGTGAATACAAATGCCGCGAATAGCGAGAAGAGCATGGCCACCGATCCGAAGAGCGGAATGGGAAGCATGTAGGGCCCCATCATCCCGCTGACCAGCCCCATCGGCAGTAATGCCGCCACGATCGCAAGTGTGGCAATGACAGTCGGATTACCGACTTCGCGAACCGCATCGATAGCCGTTTCGCGACTGGTTTCCCCACGCTGCAACCAGCGCCGGAAGATGTTCTCTACAACGACCGTGGCATCATCGACCAGGATGCCGATTGAGAAGATCAGTGCAAAGAGGCTGACCCGGTTGATGGTGTAGCCGAAGACCCAGGCCGACCAGATTGTGATCAGAATCACCACGGGAATAATCGAAACAACAACGATCGCCGGTCGCGTGCCTATCAGGATAAAAGAGAGAATCGTTACAGCAATGGCCGCACCAAGCAGCCCTGCGAGCAACTCATTGACCTTGTCATTGGCCGTCTCACCGTAGTTTCGCGTGATCTCGATATTGACATTCGCTGGAATGAGGGTGCCTTCCATTGCGTGGAGTTTTTCGATCAACTCCTCGGCGACAGTCACGCCGTTGGAACCCTCTTTTTTCGCAATCGCAACAGTGACGGCAGGTGCAATCTCTGTCTTCACTGCATCCGCTGGCGCTGCAGGGCCGCTGAGATAGGAAACGATGCTCCCGGCCTCTTCGGGGCCGCTGACCACTCTCGCGACATCAGCGATATAGACAGGGTTGCCATCCTGGGTCGCAACAACGAGGCGTTCAACATCCTTCGCATTTCTCAGAAAGCTGCCGGATGTCACCTTGTAGCTGTAGGTGCCTCGCTCGAAACTGCCGCTTGTCGACTCCATGTTTGCCGTACGCACAGTCTGGGCAATCTGGTCCAGACTCACACCATGCCCGGCCAACTCCTCGGGAGAGACCTCGATCCGAACCTCGCTGGATCGACCGCCGACAACAAAGCCCTGCCCTGTATTCCTGACTTGCTTGAGCTGTTGCAGAACATCCGTGGCAAGAATACGCAACACCTGGTCATCTTCCTCTTCCGACCAGAGCGTTACGGTCAGAATGGGAACGTCGTCGATCCCCTTCGGGCGCACCAGCGGCATGGAGACACCCGGCGGGATCTTGTCGAGATTCGACTGGATTTTGTCATGCACCTTGACGATCGAGGGCCCGACTTTCTCACCAACCTCGAATCGAACTGTCACGATACCCTGCTCACGCTCCGAAGCGGAGTAGATATGCTTGACGCCCGGTATCTCGCTCATCATGCGTTCCAGCGGATTGATCGCGAGGCTTGCAACCTGCTCCGAGGAGGCGCCCTTGTAGCTGATGAAGATGTCGATCATCGGAACCGAGATCTCCGGGTCCTCCTGCCGAGGCGTCAGGAACAGTCCGATCAACCCGATGAAAAGAGAAGCCCCCAGCAGCATCGGCGAAAGCGGCGATGTGATGAAGATACGCGCAAGGTTGCCGGCGAGCCCGAGCGAAGGCACTTCTTCATGTGGAACCGCCGGATGGTGCAATGCCGGGCGGCGGGTGCGGACATGAGAAGGACGCTTGGATGCCATACTAGAGCCCTGACAAGTCGAACATGTTCGTGCCGCCAGGTGAGATGGCACGCTTCGGCAGAAGCGTGACAGTCGCGCAGGGCACATCGCCCCGGTGACAATGGGCCATCTTTGTCACAACGACCGGAATCGGGGCCTTGTCACCGACTCTGTTCATACATGCATCAATCCAGAATACGTAAATAAGGCACTATCCCACTGTTTTTATTGTTTTTTGTTATTTGTCACCAGAAACAATAGCAGGACAATTGATCCGACGGAGCCGGATGATGCACGAAAATGATTGATGTCAATTAGGAGAGCACACGAGAAACCGGTGAAACAGTTCCCAATTAGCGCTGCAGGGAGCAGTGAATTATCCTCACCCGGCTGTGATGCGGGTGAATAGAGGCCGTTTATTGAATGGTGTTTACCAGTCGCCCGATGCCCTCGATCTCGACCTCCACGACATCTCCGCTCTTGAGAAACAGCTGTGGATTACGCGCAAAGCCGACTCCTGGCGGGGTACCTGTCATGATGACAGTGCCAGGAAGGAGCGTGGTGTCCTCGCTCAGAAAAGCGATGAGTTCTGCAACAGAAAAGATCATGTCGCCTGTGTTACCGGTCTGCATGACCTTGTCGTTGAGAATGCAGCGAATGTCGAGTTTTTGCGGATCTGAAATCTCATCGGCCGTCACCAGCACCGGTCCGAGCGGGCAGAAACTGTCGAAACTCTTGCCACGTATCCACTGGCCTCCACCCCCGTGCTTCTGCCAGCGGCGTGCCGAGACATCGTTGCCGCAGGTATAGCCGAGAACATATTCAAGCGCCCTCTCTACAGGCACGTCCCGTGCGGTCTTGCCGATCACCACAGCAAGCTCGGCTTCATAGTCAACCTCCGGCCCGTGCCTGCAGGCATTTGGCAGAAAGATCGGTGAGCCCGGATGATTCAGGGCGGTCGAGGCTTTCATGAAAACAACCGGGTTCTCGGGGATCGGCGCTCCCGTCTCCTCGGCATGGGCCCGGTAGTTCAATCCGATGCAGAAGATGTTTTCAGGGGTCACCGGCGCCAGCCAGGTCGATGCTTCAACCTCTCTTTCTGTTCTCACGAGACCTGTAAAAAGATCACCTGTGAGAACCTCTACCTGCTTCTTGCCGGCAGGCGTACCAAGATACTCCTTGCCGTCGGTCGCTATCACGCGAACAATCTTCATTGCGGACTCTCCTGTTAGCCGGGTCACTCTGAACATGGTGCCTCAGCCGCGTGAAAAAATCTTCCCCGGTCAGGTGTGGCAGCTTCTTTTAAACATACACCACTTTTTTCCCGTGTTATCTTTTCGGGGGTCGGGAATGGCTCGAGTCAATGAAATCGACCATGGAATAATCACGGGTAACGCAATTGCCGTCTCGTTGAACCGCATGTGAGTATTAGGCATGACAGTATTGAACCCGACAGGTCAACTACAGATGAACGCATCCACAGCCACCACGAATACAGGCCACATACTTTTCCGCCAGCTGTTCGAGTCCGACTCCTCGACCTATACCTACCTCGTTGCTGATCCGATGACCGGAGAAGCCATCCTGATCGACCCCGTGATGGAGACCGTCGAGCGCGACTTGCAGCTGCTCAAGGACATGGGGCTGAAACTGAGCGCGACGCTGGAGACGCATGTGCATGCAGATCACCTCACCGGCGCGCGACGGCTGCAGAGTCAGACGCAATGCAAGATCGCCTACCCGGCGATGGTCCAGGCAACCTGTAGCGACATCGCCATCCGCGAGGGGGAAGCCTTCCGTGTCGGCAACATCGAGCTGAACCCTCTCTTCACACCGGGCCATACCGATCATCACCACGCCTACCTGATCGATACGCCCGTGCAGAAGATGATCTTCACCGGTGACGCGCTGCTCATTGAAGCCTGCGGACGAACCGATTTCCAGTCGGGTGATGCCGAGACGCTCTACAACAGCATTCACAACAAGATTTTCTCCCTGCCCGATGAAACGCTTGTCTATCCGGGACATGATTACGAGTCACGCTTTGTCACAACCGTCGCCCAGGAGAAGGCACGCAACCCGCGACTTGGTGGGGGAAAAAGCAAACGTGAATTCGTCGAGATCATGGAAAACCTCGACCTCCCCTATCCGCGCAAGATCGATTTTGCAGTGCCGGGCAATGAAGCCTGCGGTAGCTGTCCCGACAACATTCCGGACGGACTCAGGGGAAGCTGCGCCATTCACGACCAGGGATAAACGGCCAGCTGCAGTCAATGGCAATCGACGTGACGCACATCCCAACCATATGATGACCCCGTGCCTTACGACCCCGTTTCATACTCGATAGCTTGGTATTACGCGACCGAGGAGCGTTCCTGGAGGATGGTAGCAAGGGGATTGAACAGATGCAGAAGGATGGCATCCGGCTTCACTGAATAATCAGCCACGCCAGCTGGTCTGTGCCTGACCGAATTCCACCAGAAGAGGGAAAAACTGCTCGAAATCCGACCGCAGTGCCGGGTAATTCAGTTCGAGTTCCCTGACAGACTCACCAAGACGGCTCGGACGCCTGAGCCTCGTCTCGATACCACGCAATGCATCATGTATGCCCCCGATCTCACGGTATGACTGCAGTAGCCGTCGGGAAACCATGTACCTCATGCTGCGTTGCATGCTTTCCGGAAAGGCATCATGGCGTTCACGCAATATGTCATAGACCTCGTTTGCGAATTCATCGAGTGAGACGTCCGACCAGTGGTGCCACTGGGTTGCGAGAAAGTGATCGTAGAAGATATCGACAAGAATCCCGGCATAGCGCCGGAACCCGGGCGAGATGCGCGCCTTGCTTTGCCTGATGATTGGATGTGCATCGGTGAAGGAATCCACCTTGCGGTGGAGAAGGATCCCTTCCCGGACAGAGGGCTTGTAGTCGTCCCCGACCCTTCCCTTGACGAAATCCCCCATGAGGCTGCCGACGCGTGAATCCGGGTCACTCTCCGACAGGTAGAGATGGGCCAGGTAATTCATCCAGTCCGAATGCAGGCTTGCCGGAACAGTTGCCCGCAAGGCCCGGCACAAACCGCTTCAGGATGCATAGTATTCACGGCATTCGGCTTCACGGCCACGCACCACACGCTTGCCGACGAGCGGACCCCGCGTCTCGGTAACGACTGTATGCTGTCCTTCCTCATGGTGATCGTTGTAAAAGTAAATCACGACCCAGTCACGGGTATGTCCAAGTTCATGCGCCCTGCCGGTATTTGAAAACAGCACGCTGAAATGCCAGCTATTTCGTTCTGCATGCAGCACCGGCAGCCAGGCTTCGTTGCGCGGGTTGAAGCGCCGTGGTGCAATTGTCGGAAGCGTGCCGGCATCAGCCTTCTCGCGGTATTCACGATCCACATCGAGAAGCATGGAGACGTCCGGCCCGCCTGTCACCTGCCCGTAACCACGGGGGCGAACCCTCCCAAGCATCTTCTCGAGCGAGGCACGGATCATGGCTGCACGACGCGGCCCGATGCCCTTCAATGCTTCGAGTCGGCCATCATGCGCAGCGAGTTCGAGTCCTTCGAGTGTATCCACATGGAGTTCATCGT
>JASFPB010000023.1:0-13488 GCA_050116235.1 Chromatiales bacterium
GGTGACGGGTCCCTGCGACCCGTCTTTTTTTATCGGGAGATGGAGCGGTTCAATTCACGGCCAGATCCTGACAGGGTACTGTCAAGACCGGCTCCGGACCCTCGAATTTCGGGAAGCTTCTCTCGACACGGACAGAATGACAGCCCTGCCCTACTCTGCCCTGAGCGCCTCGACCGGATCGAGGGCAGCTGCGCGACGCGCTGGGGCAACACCGGCGATAATTCCAATCACGACTGCTACACCCTCTGCAAGCAGGGCAAAATGCAGCGGGGTATGGACCGGCAATGCGGGAACAAGCAGACCAAGGAGCGCTGCACCGCCACCCCCGATAACCAGGCCAGCCAGACCGCCAATCGCCGAGAGCAGGATGGCCTCGCCAAGAAAGAGGCCAAGAATCTGGCGCCTGCGCGTGCCGATGGCACGTAACAGACCGATCTCGTTGGTCCGCTCGGTGACGGCGATTGTCATGATCGTCAGAATACCGACACCGCCAACAACGAGCGAGATGGCTCCGAGTGCACCAACTGCGAGTGTCAGGATGTCGAGTATCGATCCCAGTGTCTCGAGCATCTCCTCCTGGGTGATAATGGTGAAATCCTCGTGTCCATGACGTGCCTGCAGAATACGCGAGATCTCCCCGGTGACCTCGTCGACCTCAGTGCCGGGCTTGTAGAGCAGGTCGACTTCCATCAGGCTTTCCCGGTCGAACATTGCCATTGCCCGTCCCGCAGGGATGAAGACGGTATCATCGAGATCGAAGCCAAGCATGACGCCCTTCGACTCCATGACGCCGATCACGCGATAGCGCTCGCCTGCAATACGCACCCGTTTTCCAAGCGGGTTCTCGTTGCCAAAAAGCTCCGATGCCATCTTGCTGCCAAGCACTGCCAGCGCACGGGCGAAGCGCGGGTCATCATCCGGCAGAAAGCGTCCGACATTGACATCCATTTGCCATACTTCCGGTACGGCATGCCCTGCACCGATCACCATACTGCGCCGGCTGTTACCTGCATACTCGACCTCGGCATTGCCCTGCAACACCGGCACGACTGATTCCACATTGCGGATGCGCCGCATCGCCTGGGCATCTTCCATGCTCAGGGGACGGACCGTATTGATAACGGCACCGGACATGCCGAACGTGCTGGTCTTGCCCGGAGTGACGGCAACAATATTGGTGCCAAACTGGCTGAACTCTGCAAGTACGAAGCGGTTCACGCCCTCGCCGATCGATGTCAGCAGGACAACGGCCGCAACCCCGATAGCAATACCGAGCGCGGTCAGAAAGCTGCGTATGCGCAGCGCGAAAATCGATCCGAGCGTCAGGCGTGCAAAGTCGCGCAGCAGCATCTCAGCGGCCCGTGAGTGCAAGGACCGGGTCAAGCCTCGAGGCACGCCTTGCAGGCATGATGCCGAAACCAATCCCTGTCAGCAGGGCCACGACGACTGCGCTGAGATAGGCCCAGAGCGGAGTCCCGAGAGGAAAAGCCGGGAAGAGGCGATCAAGTCCGAACACACCGAACCAGGCAATCAGAATGCCACTCGCGGCGCCGATCAGGGACAGCAGTGCCGCCTCGGAGAGAAAAAGCGTAAGAATCTGCTGTCGCGATGCGCCAAGAGCCTTGAGCAGACCGATCTCCGGTGTGCGCTGCGAAACCGACACGAGCATGACATTCATGATAAGAATACCTGCCACCGTGAGACTGATCGCTGCGATGCCGGCCACGGTATAAGTCAGCGCCTTGAGGATGCGATCGAAGGTCGCAAGGATCGCGTCCTGGGTAATGACCGTGACGTCATCCTCCCCCTCGTGGCGCTCCTTGATGATGCGGGTGACATCGTGTTTTCCGGGTTCGATGGCAGTACGCCCCGCAGCCTGGACAATGATACGAAACAGCGACTCTGTATCGAACAGTGCCATGGCGTGGGTGGTCGGGATAATGACAAGGTCCCCCATATCCATGCCAAACGACTGTCCGCTGTCGGCAAGGATACCGATCACGCGAAAGCGACGATCATTGATTTTCAGTCGTTCTCCGAGAACACGCCTGTTGCCGAACAGCTCATTTTTCAGGGTTTCGCCTATCACGCACACCGGTGCTGCGCGATCATGATCGCCAGGCGGGAGAAACTTCCCCTGTGCGGTCTCGATCTGGCGGATCGCGGCATAGGATGCCGAGGTGCCGATGACGGTCACTTCGCGCTCGAGGCTGCCGTAGGAGACCGGCGTCGAACCAACGACAATGGGCGCATAGTCCTCGATATACGGACTGCGCAGGAGGGCGTCTGCATCCTCGAGTGTCAGGTCGCGCGGTGTGGTGCCCAGCATCGGAGGCGCTCCGCCGGCGGTTTCCGAACGCCCCGGCAGAACGATGAGCAGGTGGGTCCCGAGGGCCGAGAACTGGTTGACGACATACAGCCGGGCGGCCTCGCCAAGGGAACTCAGCATGACGACCGAGGCAACACCGATCGACATCGCCAGCAGCAGGAGGAAGGTGCGTACCGGTGAGCCCTTGATGTTACCCGCGCCGTAGAGAAGTGTGTCGGCAAGACGCATCTCAGCGCTCGTCCTTGCTGATCCGCCCGTCGACCATATGGATACGCCGTCTTGCACGTCCCCCGATGTCCGGATCGTGGGTGACCACGAGCAGGATAATCCCCTGGTCGTTGAGCTCCTCGAGCACCTTGATGACGGACTCTCCGGACGATTGATCGAGATTACCCGTCGGTTCATCGGCAAGCAGAATCGTCGGCCGCATGATGGTAGCGCGGGCAATGGCCACACGCTGCCGCTGGCCACCGGAGAGCTGGTCGGGACGGTGTTCTGCGCGTTCCGTCAGTCCGACACTCTCGAGTACATCCCTGACACGGCTGTCGCGCTGTTTCGGCGGGATGCCCGCCAGCGTCAAGGGCAGGCCGATATTCTCTGCTGCTGTCAGCCGTGAAATCAGGTGAAAGGACTGGAAAACAAAACCGATCTTGTTGCGCCGGACATCCGCCTGAAGGTTATCGCTCATACTCGTGGTATCGATACCGTCAAGCAGGTAGGTGCCGGATGTCGGCTGGTCGAGTATTCCGAGGATGTTGAGCAGTGTCGACTTGCCCGATCCCGAGGGCCCCATGATGGAGACATACTCGCCGGGCTCGAATGCAAGCTGGATATCCTGCAGGGCGTGAACCTGCTCGTCACCGACCTGGAAAATCCGGTTGATGTCCCTGAGTTCGATCATTCCGGGGATTCACGCACCGCAGCAGCACCGTCCGAAACACCCTCCTTACCGACGGAAGTCACAACCAGGTCACCCTCCTCGAGCCCCGAGAGGACCTCGGTGTAATCCCAGTTCGACATGCCGGGAGTGAATTCCGTTTTCACGAGCTGTTGCTCTTTTGTCTTGAGGAGGTAGACAAATTTTTCCTCGACGACAGCTTCGCTCGGAATGCGCAGGGTCTTCTCGTTCACCGCGAGTATGATCTCAACGTCGGCACTGTAGCCTGCGAGCACACAGCCCAGCGCAGCAGGATTTTTGAACTCAACCTCGACATCGACCGTTCGCGCCTGCTTCTCGAGGTCGAGCACGTAGGCGCCGACACGCCGCACCTCTCCCGAAAATTTCATGTCACCGTAGGCATCGAGTGTCAGGCGTGCCGGAAAACCCACCTCGACCCGCGCCACGTCAACCTCGTCGATCGGTGCTGTGACATAGAAGCAGCTGTTATCAATCAGGTCGATGACAGGGACTGTCGCGATGCCGGGCGGTGATGGTGTCACGTACTCATTGAGCTCACCCTGAATCTCGCCGACGGTGCCGTCAAAGGGTGCGCGCAGTCGTGTTTTCTCGAGTTGCGCTTTCGCCAGCGCGATCTGCGACTCTGCCACATCGACCGTTGCCCTGGCCGCGAGGCAGTCTGCCGCGAGAGCATCGGCCTGCGTGATGACCTTCTCAACCTGTTCATCGGAGGCTGCACCGCTCGCTTGCAAGGATTTCAGCCGCCGGGCCTCGCGCGCTGCATTATCGGCCTGCAGACAGGCTGCATCGGCACGGGATTGACTTGCCTTGTACTCGCTCTCTGCAAGCCGGACCTGTGCCTCGAGATCATCATTCCAGAGTTCGACGAGCAGCTGGTCTTTCTTGACCATGTCACCACGGCGCACCTCGAGTCGCGCGATCTGCCCGCCGATACCCGGGGAGAGCTTGGCTCGCAGGCAGGCCTTGACAGTTCCGGACCGGGTATTGGAAACCGTCGTTTCCACGCTTCCCGTTTCGACTGGAGCGACAGCCACGCTGACAGGTTCTGGCTGACGCAGATACCAGACGGCAATTGCGGCCGCGACGATGAGGGGAATCAGCAGGTATTTGAGACGCATGTACGGATCCGGAGGCATGCTTTGGATACAGTTAACACTATCAGCTGCGCGGTAAATCGCAATTGGCATGGATCATGAAAACGGGAGGCTTAAAGCCCCTCGCGGGCGGCTGTTATCCATGCAGAGGGGGACTTGAGCTGCGAAAAAACCGGGGCGATGCCCCGGTCTTCATTGCGTCACTTGAAGGGAAAGCCGCCACCGGGCGGCAGGCCACCGCCCGGAGGCATTCCTCCGGGAGGAAAACCGCCTCCCTTCATGCCACGCATCATGTTGGCCATTCCCTTGCCCTTCATCTTTTTCATCATCTTCTGCATCTGCGCGAACTGCTTGAGCAGCTTGTTGACTTCCTGTACCTGTACACCGGAGCCTGCGGCGATACGTTTCTTGCGCGCCCCCTTGATAATGGCCGGGAACTCCCGCTCCTGTGGCGTCATGGAATTGATGATTGCAATGGTGCGACCGATCTCCTTGTCATTGACCTGGTTCTTGACCGCATCGGGAATCTTGTTCATGCCGGGCAACTTGTCGAGCATGCTCGTCAGCCCGCCCATTTTCGACATCTGCTCCATCTGCTCCCTGAAATCAGCAAGCGTGAAGCCCTGCCCCCTGGCGACTTTTTTCGCAAGTTTCTCGGCCTTGTCGTGGTCGACCTTGCGCGTGACCTCCTCGACGAGCGAGAGCACATCACCCATGCCGAGAATGCGTGATGCAAGGCGGTCAGGGTGGAACGGTTCGAGTGCATCGACCTTCTCGCCAACACCGAGGAACTTGATCGGCTTGCCGGTAACATGGCGAATCGAGAGCGCCGCGCCGCCACGGGAGTCACCATCCGCCTTGGTCAGGATGACACCCGTCAGTGGGAGGGCGTCATTGAATGCCTTGGCCGTATTGGCCGCATCCTGGCCAGTCATGCTGTCAACCACAAAGAGTGTCTCGACCGGCTTGAGCTCGGCATGCAACTCCTTGATCTCGGACATCATGTCGGCATCCACATGCAACCGGCCGGCAGTATCCACGATCAGCACATCGGCGAAAGTCTTGCGCGCTTCGGCAAGTGCCGCACGGGCGATGGCAATGGGTTTCTGGTCGGGCGAGCTCGGAAAGAAGTCTGCGCCAACCTCGCCGGCGAGAGTCCTGAGCTGCTCGATGGCGGCCGGACGATAGACATCACAGCTGACGACCATGACGCGCTTCTTCTCGCGTTCCGCAAGGTAGCGCGAAAGCTTGCCTGTGCTGGTGGTCTTGCCTGAACCCTGCAGGCCGGCCATGAGCACGACTGCAGGTGGCTGTGCCGCAAGGTCGAGACCCGCATTGGCATCACCCATGAGGTGAACCAGCTCGTCATTGACGATCTTCACGAGCGTCTGGCCCGGCGTCAGGCTCTTGAGAACGTTCTCGCCGGTCGCCCTCTCGCGGATGCTGTCGATGAACTCACGCACGACCGGCAATGCGACATCTGCCTCGAGCAGTGCCATGCGGATTTCGCGCAGGGTATCCTTGATGTTGTCCTCGGTCAGGCGTCCCTGTCCGCGAATGCGGTCAAGCGTCTGGCCAAGTCGGTCACTGAGATTCTTGAACATGAAAAAGGAAGAGTCTGCCTGGATGGCGCACAGTATAAAGGAATCGCATGCCGCCTGCAGAGCCGCCCCTGTAGGGAGCAGGGAGACCAGGTCAGAAAATGCGGTTGATCATCGCCCGATCGATAACATTCACCGGATCTATCACAGCATTTGAAATTTCGATCCGATTATCATTGCATGGGGATGGAACCAAAGCACCAATAGGGGTAAGGTTATTCGACCGTGAATTCAGGCAGTGGCGGCTCACACGCTACCCGCTGGCTGTAGAAGCTTCTTGAGTTTTTACCCGGGAAAACACAACAGACCATGCGGGCGACAAAGAGAACGGATCCCGCGTGGTCCTAATGAGCAAAACGAATAAGATCGGGAGGATCCAACCCGACCTCAGTTCAAGCCCCGCATCGCGGGGCTTTTTTATGACTGCCGCCCGGTCGTCAGAATTTCATGTCGATGCTATAGGTGGGATTGGTGTTGCCGCTAACGTTGCGGAATGCACCAACAGCCAACTTGGCATCCTTCATGAAGGAAGGCAGCCAGGATTTCGGAAAAGGGATGCGCAGGAAAATATCGTAGGTCGTGCCCCGGCCGAAAGAGTCATCGATGTTGTAGACATAGACGACACTGCCACCGATATCGAACCGGTAAGGCAGCTTGAAGGTGTAGAGCAACTGCGGGGCAAAGAGATCGACATCATTCTTGCGTTCGCGAAAGCCGACCGCGGTGGAAAGATCCAGCCAGTCGATGCTGTAGAAGTTGTACATCAATCCGATATAGAGCTGGTCTGTTCCGTTTGCCTCGTGCGAGGCATAACCGTGGAAGTCGAGCCTGTCGGTGATGCCGTATCCCCAGACCACATAGGTCTGTCCATCCTCGAAGCGGTTCTCGGGATTGATCGTGATGTCGAGATCGAGATTTCCCTTGCCTGCAGGTGTACCGTGGTCGAACCCCCCTGAAGCGTACAGCAGTCCGGGCACGAAAAGGAGGCAGAAAACCAGTGCTTTCATTTGTCTTCTTGTTGTCATAGGCGGTAGAGCAATCATACCAGTGGTCTGGCCTTTACGCAGTGCACGCAAGGCAGGATGTGTCATTCAGCATTATTCAGCCTCGCAGTAGTTTTCCTGCCGGAAAGGCGGACTACAGAGGGCAAGGAACAGCAAGTCGACAGCGTCAGACGTGTTAGTAATGCGCTGCCCACATCCGGCCGGGATGAGAATGACATCGCCGCGACGCACAGTTGCCGGCTGCAACCCGTCGACCTCGACGACGCCCTCTCCCTCGAGGATGAGATAACGCTCGTCGGTAGCGGAGAGGGAGTGCCATGCCGTCGTGACTGCAGGTGGTACCCGCGCTTGTGCGATGGAGAGATCGGGGTCAGCATCAGAATTCGAGAGTTCGGTGATGTAGCATCCTTCGCTGATCAGCTTCTCTGCCGAAGGCCGATGCAGCAGTCGGGGTGCCTTCATGGCGATCAGGCCCGATTCCATGACAGGGTTTCCGGAAGACGACCGGGACAGACACCCCGGTTGCGTGCATCAGCCGAAAGACTTGAGATCCACATCGAGACGGCTGCAGGTGACCTTGCGTGCAAAATCCGATTCGCCGGGAAACTCCTGGGCGACGATCCAGATCTGTGGCAGGTGACCCATGTCGTGCATGGTCTTGAGGGAGTGAGTCGTGCGCTCCTCATCGAAAAAGGCAAAGGGTTCATCGAGAAAGAGGAACTGGTCACCCTTGACGCTGTCACGTGCGAGCGCCTGGGACATGCTGAGGCGCACGGCAAGCAGGACCTGGCGCTGGGTGCCACTGGAGATCTCGTCGAACTCCATGAAATCCCCTTTTTCGGCAGAGAAGACCTGCACGTCGAGTTCGTTATCGAGCTTGATATGCTGATAGCTGTTTTGTGTCAGGCGCGGCAGGATATCGCCCGCGCCATCGCGCAACTCGCGGTTGAAACGCTTGGCGACGCGATCTATGGCACCCTCGATGAGCTGGTTCGCAAGCGCCCTGACCTTGACGTTGCGGCTGTTCTCCTCGATGGTGTTTCGATAGCTGTCCTGCTCGTGCTTCATACTCTCGGCACGCTTCACACGATCACGTTCAGAGGCGATTTCCCCGCCGAGATCATCGATCTTCTCCTGCAGCAATGAGGCTACGTTGTCCAGCCATCCGCACTCCTGGTTGGCGATAACCTCCACCTGCTGCCTCGTCGCGTCCTGCTGCTTGAGCTGCGCGATGATCGAGGCTGCCTGCCGCTCGTCGACAGCATTGTCGAGCTCGTCAGCAGAGACACCGGCAAGTCGGAGATCATCACCATCGGTGCGACGTTTTATGACTTCCTCGAGTTTTTCGACATAGCTGCTGCTCTGCCCGGCGAAGGCGGCGATCACCCCGCCCGTGCCCATGGCGCCAAACCAGATGAGCAGACTGAGGGCACCGAGTCCTGCAGCGATATAGACAAGCCACTGGAGACTGCCGTCGCTCCAGACGGGAATGGACTGCAACATGTTATCGAGCGGCTGACTGAGCGCATGCTGCGGGTAATAGGTCAGCAGCACCCAGACAACCGCGGCAGCAGCACCGAAAAGCAGAAAGAGTAACTCGAAGGCGCGAGAGCGGCTGCGCTTGCTGCAGGCCTTGCGGTATCCATCGATCGAGGCGATAAACGCTTCTGTACCACTGCGCAGCTCCTCAGCAGCGGTACGTGCCGAGTCATCTGCCTGCTGCAGATGGACAAGCTCCTCCTCCATCGACTCGAGCTTGCCGGCTTCGAGTCCGAGCTCCTCGATATCCTCCTGGATGCGGATGTGGCGCGCATCGGCATTGACCATGCTCGCCTTGAAATTTTCTATCTCGCGATCGAAGGCTTCGTGTGTATTTTCGAGCGTCAGAATGCCGGCCATGCTCTTGATGGCATCGCTGTGGGGATGTGGAGCCGTCAGTTCACGCTGGGCGAGATAGAAGGATTCGATGAACTCGTCGTACTTGACGCCGAGAATCTGCTGAAGCTGGAGCTTGACGGCTTCGGCACCGCGCGCGATGGCCTGCTCGTCGCCCTTGAAAGAGAGTCGCGCGCTGTGGTTGCCATCGGAATCGAGGTGTCTCGAGACCTGGTATTCCCTGCCATCGGAAGCGATGAAGGAGATGGCTACAAGACAGCGATCCCCGCCCCAGCGGATGATCTTGCGGCGATTGTTCTCGTCATGGGACCAGGTGCGGCCATAGAGGGCGAAACAGATGGTTTCACCGATGGTGCTCTTGCCCGATTCATTGGGGCCGCTGATACCGATAATCCCCTCTTTGGGAAGGTCACTGAGATCGAGTTCCCGGTACTTGAGAACATTCCTGGCATGCAGGCCTGTAAGAATCATGCCTCACCCCCGAGCTGATTCAGAATCTGGCGAATCGCGAGCTCGACGGCCTCGTCGAACAGCTCTACATCGAACTGGCCGCCCGCATTCAGGCGGTGCTCCCGCTCCTCGGAGCAGTAGTTCTCGAATTCGGCAAGAATCTTGGGCATTTCCCGGGGCATTGGATGTGACTCCACAAAAATTTCAAGGTGCACAGTATACCCAAATACGTTCTGCAGATGAGGCGCTCAACCGAGAAAGTTCTGGCAGGCAGAGGCTGGGCCCTCAGGACTCGCGCACCCGCAAGCGTACCTCAGGCACCGTGAAGTCGATCGACTGGACCGAGACGCCGAGACGCTTGTCGAGGGCCATCTCCGGTGTTCTGCGGACGCGCGATTCCAGCGCAAGTTCGGGAACCAGCAGCGTCGCCTTGCGCTCGTCGAGCTCGACGACCACGGCTTCGCCCCGCCAGTTCTGTTGCCGTGACAGCCATACGAGTTTCCAGTGCAGGTTGGAAAAGCGCTCCGCCCGCCGGATCATCGATGAGGCAGCACTCGCTTCCCCGATACGCTCGACAATGGTCTCCTCTTCAAGCAATGGCTTCTGTTGCAGGAATGCCCTGATCTGCTGATGGGTGACAAGATCCGGGTAGCGGCGCAACGGGCTCGTCGCACGCGTGTAGTGATCGAGCCCGAGGCCGAAGTGACGCTCGGGCTGTGTCGCCATGCGCGAAGGCTTGAAGAGCCTGCGATAGGCATACATCTCCGACATGGTCTCTGGCGTCCGTATCTCGTCCGGTGGCGGTTGGTTGGCAAACGGGATGAGCAGATCGTTGCGCAGGGCGAACTCGGCCACGGCCTCGCCGGCTGCCATCATCGCCTCGGCAACAAGCTGGCGGCTGCCGCCGCGCTCGAGGGGCTTGATGGAGATCCCGTCGCTATCCATACGTACGCTGACCTCGGGCAGGTCGATGACGGCTGCACCGGATTGCATGCGCCGCTCACGAAACAGTGCCAGTTTCGAGGCGATCGCTTCCAGGCGGCTGTCATCCGACGCGGTCGCCTCTGCATAGGTCATGCGCGTGACCCGCACGGTTGTCAGGTGAATCCCGATTTGCTGCAACCTGCCGTCGGAATCGATACCGAAACCAACCGAGAGCGCCGGCGAAGAGTCGTTGAGACCAAGCCCCAGCCGCTCTGTCACACCATGCGGAAACATGGGAATCAGCGCCTCTGGCAGGTAGAGATTGGCACCGCGTTCGCAGGCCGCCATATCCAGATCCGATCCCGGTGGTGCAAGCGCAGCCGCATCGGCGATGTGGATCCAGAGGCGCTCCCCGTCGATGCTGATCGCGTCGTCCGGATCGTTGCTGCCCGCATCATCGATCGCCCAGGCATCGAGATGCGTGAGGTCGAGGCGTTCCTCATCTGGCAGATCCGGGACCGGAATGGCCGGTTCCTGCAGGGCAAGGCCCGCGCGCACCGGATGCAGATTGAAATCATCCGGCCAGTAGCCGACGCGTAAAAGCAGCTGATGGGCATGCTCCCGTGTCTGGCCGACATCGAGCGCCTGGAGGATACGACTGGTCTCGGACTGGCCAAGCGCGAGACGTTCGACCTCGGCAAGCTCTGCCCTGTCATCCTGCTCCATCGTACCCGAGGCCAGGCGCTCGATGAGCGCATCCCAGGCTGCCTTGCGCTGCTCCTTGAGTGTGCGTTCGGCGATTTCCGCCTTGACCTGGCGGGGATCGCGCGCATGCAACGCCTCCGGCGTGCCCTCGAAATAGAGACCCTCCGAAAGAAGGCTCCACGCTGACCATGCTGCCGCAGGTGTAAAATCGCCGTAGAGAAGCTCTGCGAGTTCGGGCAGGCTGGTATTTTCACCCTCGAGCAGCTCGATCGCTTCCTCGAGTTCACCCTGGCCGGCATCGAGATCATCGAGGTTTGCCACCGGTCCGGGATGCAGAAAAAGCACATCCTTGCTCCTGACCCTTTTGCTGCCGCCACTGAAGCTGATATCGATCTTGTCCGTCACCCCGGTCACACGTGCCGGGCGGCTCTTGTAGACCACCAGGCAACCGGTCTCGAGTTTAGTCATGAAACATCCCGCAGCAGTCTCAGAAAGGGCTCACGCAATGAGCCGCAAATCCCTTATGATACCTGCTGAGACAGATTCCAGTAACAGAGATGTCCCCGAAAATCCGACTGAGCGACAAGCTGCTCTACAGCATCACCGGCTGGCTGCGATGCCGGATCATCCGCGGCAACCACGGGGAGCCCTACCTCGAGCGATACCACCTCTTCCGACTGCCGGGCGGAGGCGGCGCATATATCCACCGCTTCCTCTCCAGTGACCCGGACCGCGGACTGCACGACCACCCCTGGGATCGCGCCCTCGGCATCGTGCTCTCCGGTGGCTACCTCGAACAGCGCAAGACCGCCGAGGGGGTCGTCGAACGCATTCTCGGCACCGGGAGTGTCAACCGGCTGACGGGCGAGGATTTCCACCGCATCGTACTCCCCCACAAGCACCAGGCATGGACAATTTTCATGCACAGCGCCAGGGTGCGTGACTGGGGCTTCGTGACCACGGATGAGAACGACCGCGAGACCTTCACACCACACAACCAGGTCAACGACGAAGGTTCACATGACAACTGGTGGAAGACCGCGGACCGTGGCAGGCAGGCACCACGCGAACCACTCGATATCACTGTTACCTGACCCCCGCCCGTGGCGTCGAATGCCCGGATTTTACGTGCTTGATTCCATCCCGGAGTTGACGCATTCTCTCTGCATACACTACCAGAATAAAACTCCGAAATGAGCAACAGCAGCTACTACGAACTGACCCATCTCGGCATCCTGCAGGCAACAGGAGCCGATCTCTCCGGCTTTCTCCAGGGGCAGTTGACGAACGATATCCGCGATCTCGAGGATGGCGAAAGCCAGCTCAGCGCCTATTGCAGTCACAAGGGTCGCATGATCGCCAGCATGCGCCTGCTCAGGCAGGATGAGAGCATCCTGATGCTGCTGCCGCCAGAACGTATCGAACCCGTGATGAGCAGGCTGCGCATGTTCGTGCTCATGTCGAAAGTGGAACTCGCAGATGTCAGTGACACGCATCGCGCCATCGGGCTGGCAGGAGAAGGCGCTTCGGCGCTGCTCGGGAATGACGCGCCAGCGGAGATCGATGCCGTGAACACTGCAGAGGACGGCGTCAGTATCATCCGTATCGCCAGCGAGAACGAGGAATCCAGATACATCCTCGTCGGCAACAACAGTGCGCTGGATACAAGGATCAGTGGATTTGGCGATGCTGCAGAATCAGCAGAGCTCAACGACTGGCTGCTCGCGGATATCCGGGCAGGCCTGCCGATAGTCTTCGAACAGACTGTCGAGGCGTTCGTGCCCCAGATGGCCAACATGCACCTGGTCAATGGTGTGAGTTTTACCAAGGGCTGCTACACGGGACAGGAAGTCGTAGCGCGGATGCAGTACCTCGGGTCCCTGAAACGCAGGATGTACCATGTCGCGATCGAAGGCGACTGTCCCGCGCCTGGTACGGACCTCTTTGCGCCCGGAAGCAAGTCGGCACAGGGAGCGGGCAAGGTAGTCCTCGCAGCTCGCACCCCGGAGGGAAATTGCGAGGCACTCATCATCACAGAGATCGCAAGCGCCGACGAAGGCAACGTTCGGCTCGTCGACGAGAGTGGTCCGCTGCTGCGTTTCCTCGAACTACCCTACGCCTGGGAAGAGGAAGAGAATAAGCAATAATTACAAGAGACTAAAGCTTATCCTTAAAGTAGTTTTCTAGAAATTCAGCGAAGCTTCCACGGTCGGCAACCTCCCTCTGATGCTGCTCCTCGATCGAGCGCGAGGCAAGTGCACGAAATTCCCGTATACGCTCCTCCCCTATCTCGCGACCGGAAAAGTAACGGTGATGCTCTGCTGACTTGCGACGCGCGAATTCATAGAAACTCTCGCCATTTTCGCGCATCTCCTCCAGCATCCGCGCCGAGGGCGTCAGGCCGGTATCCTGCACTTTCTGCTGTTGCCAGTGCAAGGCTGCACGGTAAGGGTGTCCCGCCTGCTGGCCATCGAGTAACTCTGCGAGAGGCTCCATGCCGGACAGAATCTCACCCAGCCAGTTACGCAAGCTCATCAGTTCGCCGTTTCTGCGCAGCCGGAGCTTG
>JASFPB010000024.1:0-13465 GCA_050116235.1 Chromatiales bacterium
GCGGCAGGCCCGCGGGACGCGCTATCCGGAGCCGGTACAGGCAGCGATCCTCTGCGAGGAGGCGGGAGCCGATGCGATCACGCTGCACCTGCGCGAGGACCGCAGGCATATCCAGGACCGTGACGTTGAAATGCTGGCCGATATCCTGCAGACGCGGATGAACCTCGAGATGGCCGCTACACCCGAGATGCAGGCAATAGCCACACGCATCGGGCCGGCAGATTGCTGTCTCGTTCCCGAGAAGCGCGAGGAGCTGACCACTGAGGGAGGCCTGGACGTAGCGGCGCAAGTTGACTATCTGGCTGACTATTGTGCTGCGCTTGCCGATGTCGATATACGTGTTTCGCTCTTTGTCGATGCGGACAGGCGTCAACTCGATGCAGCGGCTGCTGCCGGCGCCCCGATCGTCGAGATCCATACAGGACACTATGCAGATGCCCCGGGCAAACTGGTGCGGCAGAATGAGCTCGCACGCATCGCTGATGCCGTCGCCTATGGAAATTCACTCGGGCTGCAGGTCAATGCAGGACATGGCCTCGATTATCACAATATTCACGATGTCGTTGCCATTCCCGGAATCGTTGAATTCAATATCGGCCACTCAATCATTTCACGTGCTCTTTTCACCGGTCTGAAAGAAGCAGTCTCAACAATGAAGATATTGTTACTTTCGTGTAATGAATAAATAGTTTAGATCTGACAACATCATCACATGCGTAATATCGAACAGTCTCCGCTTTTATATAATTTGCCTTGTTGAACTCGCCAGCATTTTGTTATATTTTTTCCATTAGTGTATTATTCAATGTGCACTTGACATAGTTAATAAACTTATTCAGAGGTCATTAATGGCAAAGAAAGATCTAAAACAAATGTCAGCCGAGGAGTTATATGCCCTGGCTCAGAAGAAGGAAAAAGAAGAAGAGGCCAAACAGAAGGAGGCGATGAAAACAAAGATTGCCGAGCTGCGTGAGCAGAAGAAAGCACTGATGGCGAAGCACAGGAAGGAACTGGCTGCAATCGATGCCGAGATCCGTGCTCTCGGCGGCCGCAGTGGTGGTCGCAAGGGTCGTCAGAGCGGTGCCAGCGCAGCCATCCTTGAACTGCTCGGAAAAAATGGAGAGATGGATACCAAGAGTATTCGCAGCAAGCTTGAATCACAGGGGGTGGCGGTCAGCAACCTCGGCCAGACCATGGCCTATCTCAAGCGCAACGGCAAGGTCAAATCGACAGGGCGCGGAGTCTACAAGATTGCCTGAGGCGCCTGGCCAACGCTTTCACGATTCAACTTCGTGTGGTAATAAAAAAGCCCTGCCATCTGGCAGGGCTTTTTTTATGCAGGGATTGTTCCCCGTCAGGGCTTGACAGTAGAGAGTCCGAGAATTTCCCAGTCCTGCATGCCGCCGCGGTACCACTTCAGCTTTTCAGCCGGGTAGCCGAACTTCATCAGGTTGAGGATATTGTTCGGTGATTGTCCGCACCACATGCCGTTACAGAACATGACGAGTGTCTTGGCGTCGGTATAATCAAAAGCCTTGCTGGCATTGCCTTCGGCCACAGCCTCGTCAACCGTGAAGGCATCAGCGCCCTCGGCAAGTTTGGCGCCGAATTCCTTGGTCATGACCTCGATAATACCCTCGGTGGTCGCGCCCTTTGCCGGGTTGAGCTTTGTCCATGGAATGTTCTTTGCGCCGGGAATCGTGCCGCGCTCGACCCAGTCAGGCGTGCGCGAGTCGACAACCAGGATGTTTTCCCCTTCAGACATCTTCTTGATGTAGTGGATAACCTCGACTTCGCCGAGCGTATCGACACCGGGAGCCAGCACGACCGGCTGGATGCAGAAGGGCGGACACTTGCGTGAGGTTTTTGCAAAATTCTCGTTAATCGTATTCTTCTGGTCCTGGTTACGCATGATGGTGTATGACTTACCGCCATGTGTGAAATCGAATTTCTGCAGATCCGGCGTGATACCGACTGCAAGCTTTTCGGCAGATACCGTCGCTGACAGTGAGAGCGCGAGCACGGCAGCTGATGCGCTGATCAGGTGATGCAGTTTCATTATGTTTTAACCCTCCGGTTTTTCTATCTCGTGATTGAATCTGTCGCTGGACAGCCAACAGCACTCCTCAGGTGTTGTGGAGAGGCTGCATGATCAGTTGCCGGTTTGCGATGCAGTCGCTCTCCATTATCAGGCTTGTCTCTTGTTGATTGCCCTTGTGCGTCAGCAGCTCTCTGGCCGCTACTCGTCGGATCACCATGCAAGTTGGTTGATACCCGAATCTTGGTAGCTTATGCTGTTTCCAGACTGATGTCCACAGGAGTTCGTTGATGAGCCGTTCTAGTTATCTATCGGTTTTAACTGGTCTTTTTCTCACATTTGCTGTACCAGCCGGAGCCGCGCCGGATCTCGAGCGAGAGCAGCGCCTTGCAACGGAAATCGTCGACAGCATCATCGATGGTGATCCTGTCACGCTGGAAGCCGACGGCATCGAGTTTCTCGGTATTTATGCCGAGACCGATGCCGACAAACCGCGTGGTGCCATCCTGGTGCTGCATGGCCGTGGTTATCATCCCAACTGGGCAGATGTCGTCTACCCTGTCAGGGTCGGGATGCTCGAGCATGGCTGGAATACCCTCTCGATCCAGCTGCCCGTGCTCGACAAAGAGGCTACCTATAATGATTACCTGCCGCTTTTTGACGGCTCTGTGGCGCGCATCGATTCGGCCATTGACTACCTCAGGGAGCAGGGCAACGATTTCGTTGTCATGGTCGCGCACAGCTGCGGTACCCACATGGCTAATCGCTGGATTGAAACAACCGGTGGCGGTGATGTATCTGCCGTCGTCATGATCGGCATGGGGGCGACAGACAGGGGACAGCCAATGCAGGACGAGTTTCACCTCGACAAGCTCCAGGTGCCTGTCCTGGATATCATGGCGCTGGACGATTTTCCGGCAGTCAGGGGCTATGCGCCAATCCGTCTCGTACAGATCAAGAGCGCCAGCCGCTCGATGTCGAGACAGAGAGTGGTTCCGGGCGCAAATCACTATTTCACTGACAGTGGTGATGCGCTCGTCGAGGTAATCGCCGACTGGCTGGACGATAACTGGCCCGCGGAATGACCTGTCCTCAGTCGATGAATCGCCTGACGAGTTCTTCGTAGGCGTCGATACGCCTGTCACGCAGGAATGGCCAGATGCGCCGCACCTCTTCTGAGCGTTGCATCGGTACTTCGGCCAGCAGCAGCTGATTGTCAACCCCGCCCCGGGCGATCAGTTCGCCCTGGGGGCCTGCAACGAACGAATTCCCCCAGAATGCGATGCCGGGCCCCTCACCGGATGGATCTGGCTCGGTACCAGTGCGGTTACAGGCAAGCACGGGGAGCCCGTTGGCCACGGCGTGGCCGCGCTGTATCGTCATCCAGGCATCAAGCTGACGCTCCCTCTCTTCCTCATCGTCCCTGTTGTCCCAGCCAATGGCAGTCGGATATAGGAGCAATTCTGCGCCCGCGAGTGCCATGAGGCGTGCGGCTTCCGGATACCACTGGTCCCAGCAGACCAGCACACCCAGTTTGCCAAGGCTTGTTTCGACAGGTCGGAAGCCGAGATCGCCGGGTGTGAAGTAGAATTTTTCGTAATAGCCGGGATCGTCGGGAATGTGCATCTTGCGATATTTCCCGGCGATGCTGCCATCACTGTCGAGCACGACAGCCGTGTTGTGATAGAGGCCAGCGGCGCGCTTCTCGAACAGTGAGGCGATCACGACAATGCCGCTTTCCGCTGCCACTGCGGCAAGTTGTGCTGTCGAGGGACCCGGTACCGGCTCGGCGAGATCGAAATTGGCTGTCTCCTCGAGTTGACAGAAATAGTCACTGTTATGCAGCTCTGGCAGCAGGATCAGCTCCGCCCCCGCGCTGGCAGCTGCGCGAATATCGCCAAGCACTGCATCCATGTTGCTGTCGCGATTGTGCAGAGAGGCGCGCTGGGCGAGCGCAACCTTGAGTATCTGTTGTTTCATGCGATGGATTTTGCTTCAGCTGCCATGCGGCGGGCAAGCAGTTTGCATGGTTGCGCAGTGAATGCTGCCGTTCTGTTCGATGAGTGCGCGGCTGTCAATCGCCACGATTTCCCTGTCAGGAAACAGCTCGCGCATGATGTCCATGACTCTCGCATCGTTCTGCTGCGCGTAGACAGGCTGCAGCACCTGTTTGTTGGTGATCAGGTAGTTGGCATAGCTTGCAGGCAGGATGCGGCCGTCAGCATCGCGGTGAAGGCCGGGACAGGGGAGGGGGATGGTGCGATAGGGTTTTCCATCCGGCATGCGCAGCGCCAGCACCTCTCTCTCGAGCTGCCTGAGCTTCGCATGGTCAGGGTGATGCATTGAACAGGTTGCATATAGCAGTGTTTCAGGATTGGCGAAACGCACGACCGTATCGATGTGGCCATCGGTGTCATCGCCATGCAGGCCGTCGAAGTCGAGCCACAGGAAATGCCTGATGCCGAGAAGCCGGGAGAGTGCTTCCTCGAATCCGGACTGATCCATTCCCCGGTTGCGTTTTTCGCAGACAATCGATCCCCGCGTGGCTATCAGTGTGCCGTTTCCATCTGTCTCGATTGCGCCGCCCTCGATCACGAGGGAGACATGGTGCATCCTGCAACCGAAGAGCTGCTGCTCCTCGAGGGCATGACTGGCGGCGTCGTCGAGACTCGCATCGTATTTTCCGCCCCAGGCATCGAAGCGGAAGTTGAGATGGGCGATACAGTTGTCGATTTCGACACTCAGCGGCCCGTAGTCCCTGATCCATGTATCATTGGTCGGTATGACCACAACACGGATATAGTGGGCATCCGCCAGCAGTACCTCCTCGAGCTGCGCCTTCAGAGAGGCGTCGCGGGCAAGGATGATGAGCAGCTGGCTGCGGCTGATTGCCCTGGCGATCTCGAGGTAGGTTGCAGTGATGCGGTCGAGCATATTGGCCCAGTCGCTACCCGCGTGGGGCCAGACCAGCAGTACGGCGGTCTGTGGCTCCCACTCTGCACGAAAACGATTTTCAGATTTCAAGGAACCAATCTGCCAAAGAGAGGATCAATGTTGTCCTGAGTTGTGTTTTAATGCGCCCCATGTACCAGCCTTACGAATATTTTCTCGGCTTCCGTTATACGCGAGCCCGAAGCCGCGACAATTTTATCTCATTTATCACTGTTGCATCGATGCTCGGCATCATGATCGGTGTAATGGCCCTGATCGTCGTCCTCTCTGTGATGAACGGTTTCCACAAGGAAATCCGCGAGCGCATTCTGGGGATGGTCTCGCATGCCACCATCACTTCCTTCGAGGGTGGGCTGAAGGACTGGCCGCAAGCCATGGAGCTTGCCAAGCAGCATCCCGAGGTGGTCGATGCGGCGCCTTATGTCGAATCGCAGGTGATGCTCGTCAACGGGCAGAATGTCGCTGGCGCCCTCATACGCGGTATCGATCCGGGCCTGGAACCACGCGTCGCGGATATCTCCGACAAGATGAATGCTGGCTCACTCGATGACCTCGCTGACAAGTCCTACAACATCGTGCTTGGCAAGGAGCTTGCCATGGCTCTCGGCGTGACTGTCGGCGACAAGGTCACGGTGATCACGCCGCATGCCATGGTGACACCTGTCGGCACCATGCCGCGCCTGAAACGTTTCACGGTGAGCGGTGTATTCGAGGTCGGCATGGGGGATTTCGACTCCGGTGTTGCATTGATACATATTCGTGACGGGGCAAGACTCAGTCGCCTCGGTGATGCTGTTACGGGGGTGCGACTCAAGGTTCGGGATCTGTACGAGGCCCAGCAAGTCGCCTTCGAGCTTGCAGACCAGATGCAGGAAATTTATTACATCAGGGACTGGTCCCATTACCGTCGCAACTTTTTTGAGGCACTCAAGACCGAGAAGCGCATGATGGGCTTCATCCTCTTCCTGATCGTGCTGGTTGCGGCCTTTTCGGTCATCATCGCGATGATCATGGTCGTCAAGGAGAAGCAGAGCGACATCGCTATCCTGCGCACCATCGGCGCCTCGTCGCGCAGCATCATGAAAATTTTCCTCGTACAGGGAGCAACCATCGGTGTATTTGGCGTTACCCTTGGCGTCATCGCAGGAGTGCTGCTCGCGCTGAATGTCGAACAGATCGTTTCCTGGCTCGAGGAGACACTGGGTTTCGAGGCAATCGACTCCGATCTTTATTACATCAGCCGCCTGCCGTCCGATGTGCAGGTCGGCGATGTCACCCTGATCGCGATCGTGGCCTTCATCATCACGGTGTTCTTTGCCTTGCTCCCCGCTGCGCGCGCGGCCCGGGTCCAGCCAGCGGAGGCGCTGCGCTATGAGTGAGATACTCGGTTGTGAAGGCTTGTTCAAAACCTACCGCGACGGTGTTTTGAGCGTCGAGGTTCTCAAGGGAGTCTCTCTTTCGGTCAGGGAAGGGGAGAGCGTGGCGGTCGTCGGAAGTTCCGGTTCGGGAAAGAGCACTCTGCTGCACTGTCTTGGGGGGCTTGACCGGCCG
Organism: Chromatiales bacterium; assembly: GCA_050116235.1. Taxonomy (GTDB): domain Bacteria; phylum Pseudomonadota; class Gammaproteobacteria; order Chromatiales; family Chromatiaceae; genus Sva-25. Next base: position 6,542 of record JASFPB010000024.1, read on the forward strand.
ACCGCAGGCAGTGTGAACCTGCTCGGGCATGCTGTTTTTTCGGTCCCCGAATCCACCCGCAACCGGTTACGCAACCAGTCGCTCGGTTTCGTCTACCAGTTTCATCACCTGCTGCCGGAACTCACTTCTCTCGAGAATGTCGCGATGCCGCTCTTGATCGGTGGTCTCAAGGCTCATGAGGCTCGAGAAAGGGCGCAGGAGTGGCTCAATGCGATCGGCATGCAGGAACGTTCCAATCATCGCCCGTCACAGCTCTCCGGTGGAGAACGCCAGCGTATTGCCATCGCACGGGCGCTTGTCAACGAGCCGAAATGCGTTCTGGCTGATGAACCCACTGGTAACCTCGATAGCCAGAATGCTGAACGCATCTACGATCTCATGATCAATCTAACGCAACAGCGGGGGAGTGCATTCGTCGTCGTGACCCATGACCACGAGCTTGCCGCGCGCATGGATCACCAGTACGAGCTGCATGACGGCACGCTGCAGCCTTTCAGGGGCTGACGATTCCGGGTTAATGTCCGTTAACCGGCGTCCATCCGGTAGCTGTCCTCGCCTCGAGGAGCCTCTTTGACTGGTGGGTAAACTCTTTCAGGGCAATAATGCTGCTAGCGCTTTTTCAGCCGTTCAAGCCGTAGCCGGTGACGCGCGTCAAAAAGATGCCTGGATCCGAGCCAGACAGCCGCAAGGCTGCCAAAAGCCGTTCCGGCCGTGATCAGGTACATGATCATGAGCTGGTACTTCGCGGCCTCGTAGGGGGGCGAGCCGGCGAGAATCTGGCCTGTCATCATTCCCGGAAGACTCACGACACCGGCCGCCGCCATGGCGTTGATGATCGGTATGAGTCCGCTGCGCAGGGCATCCTTACGGATGTCTTCAATCGCCTGGCTCCATGTCTGACCGAGAATCAGGCGCTCCTCGATCTGCTCGCGCAGTTCCCGGGCATTGCGGGTGAGGTTGTCGAGACCGATGGCAATGCCTGTCATGGTGTTCCCGAGCAGCATGCCGAGCAGGGGAATGGCATATTGCGGTTTATACCAGGGGTCTGGCTGGATAATAACGAACAGCGTCAGCAGCGTGATGCTGAATGCAGAAATAAACATCGAGACAGCCCCGATGCCATATCCCCATGCTCCCCTGAAACGCGCTTTCTGGCGTGCCATTACTTCGTAACCGGCGACAGAGAGCATGAAGAGCGAGAGTGCTGCAATCAGGGGAAGACTGTCACTTTCGAAGAGCAGGTGGAGGACGTAGCCCAGCAGCATGAGTTGAATCGCGCTGCGTGTCGCTGCAATCAAGAGCTGTCTTGCCGATCCCAGATAGAGTCGCCAGGAGAGGAGTGCCACGAGCAGGACGAGCGACGACGAAATCAGCAGATCCGTGATGGTGAGACTGATCAGCGTCATGCCGGCTCCTGCACGAGCTGGCGTCCCTCGATGCGGAATACCCTGTCAGCGATGCGCCTGCGCTGATCCGGGCTGTGTGAGACCCATAACACAGGGCATTGCTGTTGGGCCTGGTAGTCCTTTATGAGTCTCTCGGTCTTGCTGGTGTGTTCGGGGTCGAGATTGGCCGTCGGCTCGTCGAGCAACAGTGCATGCGGACGGTTGGCGAGCAGGCGCGCGATTCCGAGTCGTTGTTTCTCCCCGGTCGAGAGGCGGTTCACTTCCCAGTCGTATACTTCTTCCGGCAGTCCGAGACGCGACACCAGCTCGGGGTTCTGCACCTGAAAATGGTCGCCGACGCGCGTTGCCCACCAGGCACTCTCCGCTTTCAGGTAACCGACCTGCCTGCGCCATGATGGCGCAGGGATACTGCTGCAGGCCGTGTCGTCGAGTAATGCATCGCCCGAATGGTCATCGAGATCTGCAATCGCGCGCAGGAGCAGGCTCTTGCCGCTACCAGACTGACCGTGAAGAGCGACTGTTTCGCCTGCACTGATGACCAGGTCGACAGGATCAAGCTGAGAGGTTGATATGGCAGCGAGCGTCAACCTCGGCATCAGCGTCGCCTGAATATCAGGTCCCAAACGCCATGCCCGAGACGCTGGCCACGCTGCTCGAATTTCGTCAGGGGGCGTGATTCAGGGCGCGGCGAGTATTTGCCCTCGCCCGCAGTATTCTCGAAGGCATTGGAAGCGCCGAGCACCTGCAGCATCTGTTCGGCATACTCTTCCCAGTCGGTCGCAGCGTGGAAGATGCCCCCCGGCCTGATGAGTCGTGCGAGTTCCTCGACGAATGCCGCTTGCAGGATACGACGCTTGTGATGTTTTTTCTTGTGCCAGGGATCAGGGAAGAAGAGCATGACGCCTTCGAGCGATGCATCCGGGAGGCTTTTCAGCACTTCCACCGCGTCATGTTTCATGACGCGCAGATTCGTCAGACCAAGCTCGTCGATACGCAGGAGCAGGTGTCCTACGCCGGGTCCATGCACCTCGATACCGAGATAGTTGTCCTGGGGATTGGCCCGGGCGTATGCAGCCAGTGACTCGCCATTGCCAAAACCGATTTCGAGCCAGACAGGGCGATCATTGCTGAAGAGCACAAGAGGATCAAGCGCGGTCTCTTCTTCGAAATCGATTCCCCAGGCTGGCCAGAGGTCACGAAAAGCGCGCTCCTGACCAGGAGTCAGTCGGCCTTCGCGCAGAACGAAGCTGCGGATAGGGCGATGCGGTTTGCGCTGTTGATTCTCGTCCTCTTGCATGGTCGGGCATCATATCACCGGAATGTGGGGCGCAGCAGAAGTCTTGCAGGCAGCTAGAAGAGCACCTCGAGACGCACTGCGAGCGTTGGCTCCGTGTCAAAGTCCTCTTTTTCGTGCCAGGAGAGGCCAGGCTCGATCTCGTAGAAGAGCCAGGGGCGCAGAAAGTTAGCGCGGTAACGGAAAGTGGTCCATGTTTCAGTGACGGCATCGGGTTTGTCGGTTTCACCTTTGATTCCCAGTCGTGCGCTGATCGCTGTCTTTTTATCGAGCTTGCGGAGCCAGGTTGCCTGGGTCGACCATTCGAGCCCTTCTGTGGTTTCGTTGTAGTTGCCGAATAGGGTGTAACGCCAGAGTGTCTGTTTTTGTGTGATGTGTTCGAAGTCCAGCAGGCTGCTGGCCCCGGCACCATCATCCGTTATCCAGTAGAGGGTGTTGGTCACACGCAGGCGTGTTGTCTGTCCAAGCTGCCTTGTATAGCGATGTCTTCCATTCGCATAATATTCCGGGCCACCCTTGATACCGGTACCAAGGGTGAAAAGATTCTCGGGATTCTCGTACAACAGGTAGGCGAGACCAAGACCGCCTCGATCCCTGGAGAAACCCCGGCTTACATTCGGTTCGTTATCTACAGCTTCCTCACCGGTGATCGCGGCATCCGCGTCACTTGTGAAAGCGAGGCGCAACCTGTTCTCGCTCCTGGGCAAGGCAACAGATCCGCTGGCCGTTACGTCGACCTCGCTTTCACCCTCGACACCGGAATAGAATCCCTCAATCGTGACCTTGAGTGTGGCATCGGCTTTCTTGTCAATATCTTCCAGTCCCGTGCGCGGATCGCCGAAAAAATTGTCGAACCAGCTTGCACTGTTGTCGATCGACTCGGAAACGCTCTGACGCGCGCTGTCATACCAGCTGGGCTCCTTTGGGACCTCGTCGTCAGCCGATGCCGTTGTTGCACTGCAACAGGCCATCAGCAGGCTGGTGAGGGTAAACCTTTTCCAGTCAATGACAACATTATGCAGGGAGCTGGGATCGATCATGGGTGGAGGTAAAATATCCTCTATAACATGCGGTTATTGGCTGTTCTTATACAGGTTTATTGTATTCGTGACAATGCGGTGTTTTGCCGGCAAAGGACAGCAGGCCAGCGCCTGTATGTGCAGCCGTGTAGACGACTGCAAGCCCTGCGCCCGGGCCGGTCATGATGCGGTTACCCTGTCATGAGTGGCACGGAGCTGGGATTTGCATGGAAGGCAGTGCGTATCACTGCTGCGCATCGTAGAGCTGCATCACCTTTTGGGTTATATCGATGCTCTCATCGACGAAGATCACACCGCGTCCCATCGTGGTGTCGAGAATCAGCTCGATGCCCTCGCGCCTTGCAACCTGCTTGATCAGGGGATCGACCTCAAGCGCAAACTGGCGCAGGTGTTTCTCCTTTTGCTCGCTGGTTTCCCGCTCGAGTTCTTCATGCTGCTGCTTGATGGTGAAGCGTCTCTCCTGCAGTTCGGACTGCAGGTGGTTGCGGCTGGCTGGCGGAAGTGAGCTCGACGAAAGTCTTTGCTCGATCTCTTCGATTTCCAGCTGCTGGGCATGGATGGCAGCGCGTTTCTCATGCATCTGTGCATTCAGGGCCTGGACCATTGCCTGACCGCGTTTTGATTCGAGCAACACGCGCTCCGAGTTGATGACACCAACGCTGGTGCTCGGTGCAGCCTGAACCGGAGTGATCATGGCGCCCAGCAACAGCAGGCTCGCAAGTTGTCGGTACATCTTCTGCTCTCCTCTTGTTCCCTATACCGGCCCGGTGGACAGGAAGAGAGGATAATTCAGAAATGGCCGGATGTCCCGACGAAAATCAACCAACCGGGTAGATGAGAGACTAGACGCGGTCGCTGGCTGGAGCGCCAGAGTCTTTGGACTGTTCCCGGGATTTTCTGTAGATCCAGTGATCGAGACTGAAGTACCTGCCACTGCCCAGTGCGAATAGCGCCAGCAGCATGACGAAATAGGTCGCCGCCCATTCGATGCCGTTGTTGGAGATAACGATGCTCCCGGATTCGGTGAGCCAGTCATAATTCCCGTGTTCCTGAAGTATCTCGCGTGCGCGCTGCAACCGTTCGGTGGCGCCGGACGCATCCTCCAGCTGCAGGAAACCGAGCTTGTCCGAGGCGAAGGCTGATGAGCTGTCTGCAACAGCCTGCCAGCCGTTCTGCCAGTGGACGGTGAATGCCGCCACGAGCATCGTAATCATCAGCGGGATGCTCACATAGCGTGTACCCAGCCCGATCAGCAGCAGGATGGCGCCGAAGACCTCGGTTGCTGTTGCGAGCAATGCCATCAGCCAGGGCATCGGCAGCCCCAGCCCCCAGTCGGGATTCCCGAACCATTCAACAGTACTCTCGAAATTCGCGAGCTTGTTAGTCCCGGCAATCCAGAAGACCGGTGCGAGATAGAGACGGATCAGGAGCGAGGGGATGAATGCGGTTTTTGCAGCGAGCCCATCCATGAGGCCGTTGATGCTGATGATGAGCTTCGTCATTGTCTTGCTCCGATGATGATATTCCTGGCCTTGAGGTCCTGCATCAGTTGCGAGCCGGCCTGGATAACGACATCCGGATCGGGATGCTGCATCTCTCGGGTAATCATCTGCAGAATCTCCAGCCCCGTTGCCTCTGCATTCAGCTTGATAAGCTCCAGCAGGCGCTGGGTCACGGCATTGATTTCCAGGAAGTGTATTTTGTCGAGCCTGTCTCGGTAGACAACCAGGTGATTCGGTTCTGCGGATGGTGCCTCGGGAGTCATTTCGGGTGAAATGCGGTGCACCGGGTAGCTGTAGCTCAGGTTCCAGGCCACGGGCGAGACCAGGGGGATGCCCTCGAGGAGGTCGCCATTGGGGTCGTGTGGCGGGAGTTCGGCATCATCGTCACTGATGCCGAGTGCGAGCTCGACCCACTCGTAATGGGCGAGTTCCAGCATGAAGGGGTAGTCATCGGATTCCGGTTTTCGGGATTCCGACAGATAGGCGAGAAATTCCTGCGCAATCTCCGGGAAGTGCGGTGTCTCGCAGCGATGACTCACCATGAAATCGCGGACGATTCTGTGCCATTTCTCGTCGGGCGTGATTTCACGCAAGACGGGGAAATTGCCGGAGAGAAAACTTTCGATATTGTTGTAGAAGAGCTCCCGGTAGATTGCCATGCGGCGGTCTTCGATGCCCTCGGGTGCCTCTGCTTTTCGCGGATCACGTATATGTGCTGCAAACACCTTTTGCAGTCGCTTGAAGCGGGGTTCAGGCACGCTGTTCGTCATGGATGGCCGTCCATTTCTTCTGCAGCCGGGCTATCTGTTCAACCTCGGTGAGGAGCGTGGGCATCGGCGGGATGTTGAAATCCCGCTCGAGCAGTGTCGGGAAGACACCAAATTGCTCATAAGCAGTTTCGAGCAGATCCCAGACGGGATCGATGACGTCCGCTCCGTGCGTGTCGACCCGCAGGTCCTCGGCCTCCTCGTAGTGGCCTGCGACGTGGCAGTAGACGATGCGCTCACCGGGCATCTTGCGCAGGAAGTCGCGGGGATCGTATCCGTGATTGATGCTGTTCACGTAGATGTTGTTGACGTCGAGATGGAGGTCGCAGTCGGCTTCCTCGATCACGGCGTTGATGAATTCGATTTCGTCCATCTCCCGGCCGGGTGCGGCGTAGTAGGAGACGTTTTCCATCGCAATGCGCCGCTCGAGAATCTCCTGCACGCGGCGGATGCGTTTTGCGACGTATTTCACGGCCTCTTCTGTAAAGGGGATTGGCATGAGGTCGTAGAGATGGCCATCGTCCGAGCAGTAGCTCAGGTGTTCTGTGTAGCAGCGGATGTTGTGCTGGTCGAGAAAGCCCTTGAGTTCCCTAACGAAGCTTTCGTCGAGCGGGGCAGGGCTGCCAATCGACAGCGACAACCCGTGGCAGACGAAAGGATAGGCTTCTGTCAGGTTGCGAAACTTGCGGGCGATGGAGCCGCCGATTCGCATCCAGTTTTCCGGTGCCACTTCCATGAAATCGACCGTGGCGGGCGGATTCGAGACGACGTCGTCCATGAAGGAACGACGCAGTCCGAGTCCGGCGCCATGAACCGGGTAGTGTTTACTGTTCATATTTGGCCCCGCCCGGTCGATGCGACACTTACTTGTTGCCGCCGCACTTGCCTTCGCCGCACTTGCCTTCCATGCTCTTG